>JBJTVN010000196.1:0-10682 GCA_046081225.1 Alphaproteobacteria bacterium | reverse complement strand
TGAAAGCGTTTTTGCCGTGAAACAAACAGCACACGGCTAAGGGGGTACCCAGTGCAATAAAAAAATAATCAAAGGTAAATAGTCCTGTTAAAAATCCAAACAACAACGCAAGCGTTTTGGCATGTTTCGTCAGCATGGGATGCGCAGGCTCAAAAACTGGCAACATCACGCCTATAAATGCCAAACTGATATAAAGGGCATATCCATGATGGGAAAAGGCATGTAGGCTCATCCATCCCATGGGGGCCATCAGGGTAAAAAACGCAAGAAAACAGATTTGAAGCCTCTTTTGCGGAAATAAAGCCAAGGCATGGCGCAAAAAGACCCATAACAAAATACTGTTGATAATCATGGGAATAATTCGCAGGGGATAGGTTTTTTCTGTGCCAAAGAAAATGGCCCCCACGCCCGTAAGCAAGTCTGTTGTAGAGGGATAATGAGTATAAACAAAATAATTTTTTTTGGAATTTTGAATTTGACTTTGTGTCCCTTCCCACGTATTCTCTACAATCCATCCTTTAGAAAGGGTAGCCAAACCTGCATTGTGCCCCAAGCCAAACTGGGCAAAAGTTCGGCCAGACTCTTTATGAAAAGATTCTGCATACCGATCAGCCATAGGAGAGACGGCCTCAGGATTGACAGCTTGGTTAACGTAATAATCAACGACGGAGATGGGGGTTTCAGGAATCATCATTGCAACTATGGAAATATTCAGCCCCACAAAACAACAGATGGCCGCTAAAGAAAGGGTCAGGGTCCAGGTTTTCATAGAATTGGGTCTTTCAATGTTTCAGCGAGAGTGTAAGCCATAACCATAACAGAAAAAGTCAGGTGTTCTGGAGGATGTTCCAGAACAGCACCACTGACCATAAAAAGTCCAGGCCAGTGGCGTACTTGGCCTGTTTCATCTATGGCATGTCCAGAGAGGGGAAAGCTTCCCCCCGTGTGTACATCCAGACCTAGGGCAAGGGGCATAGAACCCCATGGATCTGGAAGATTGATCAATCCCAGAGACTTAGATTCTGCCTTGCTGATATCTATTACTTTTTGATGTGCAACTTTATCACTTTCATCGACACTAGAAACTTGACCATTGACATTTAGATGCAAAGCTCCTTTCCCATAGGACCAAGGCATAAATAAACAATACAACAACAGATGACGGGCCACAAAGGGTGCGAGTCTGCGAGAAAGAATAGGAAGACGATTTTTCCACCAATCTGGCGATAAGACCTCCGCACTGAAGAGATATTTATTATATGGCACCTTGTATCCCTTAAAGCGGACTTCAGCATGGCCATAATGTGGGCGTGAGCGCACATGAAAATTTGGCAATAGGTGCACCCCTAATACAGCAGGGGTTGAATAAAGAGGGCATTGTGCTTGATTCAGTGCACGCAATAACAGCACACTCGAGGCGACTGTCCCATTGGCTAAGACGACCAAAGGAGCTTGTCGTGCGGTTCCATCCGCAATGTTAACAATCGTTTCATTCAATGCGGCACGCTCTAGTGCGATGACCCTGGTGCCACGTTCAAAAATAATGGCGGGATGATCCAATATCTTTTTCCATCCTTCTAAAGGTGACCACATGGGTGTGTTAAAAAGGCTTTTTTGGGGGGGGCTGATAACACGCTCTCCTGCTGCAACCATAGCAGGCATAACCTTAAACTTTTTTTGCATATCCGGCGTTATCCGTCGCCAAAATTCTGTCACAGGGGACGAAAAAGACGAAAAAGGATGAATATGTTTCATCGCCCCTGCAAAGGGGGTATGTTCAATCGTATGACTCTCACCCCGTAATCCTAAACGCTGAATTAAAGATGCACCTGCATTTCCCAGCCTTTGGGTATCTATGCCCCGTATAGATTCAGGGAATTCGATATGACCACCCCAATACAATCCCAATCCCCCAAATGACTCCAGCAGAATAGGAAAAAAATCCTCAGGCAACAGGTTTTGTTGTTGCCATGCCGTGTCTATCTCAGGCCACAATGTGGCCACTTTGGGGGATATGTTTTTTGGCAAGGGCGTTTTTCGGGGTAATAAGGGCGTATTTTCGTCAGAGGCTTCTAAAATGCGCACCCTCACACCCGATTCTAGGCATCCTGTATCTTGCAATCCCCAGACCAACGCCAAGGCAGCGGGCCCGCTGCCAACAATAATGATTTCTTTAGGCATTCTGGCTTAGACCCTCGATAAAGGGAATGGCTGCAGATCCAACCAGATCATCCCACCATATGCGGCTATCGACACAATGTGCGTGCAACAATGAATCCAATGGTTGGTACATCCCCGATCCTAACAGTTTTAAAAAGGCTAAAACAGCCGCGCGAGGAATAGGCACAAACAGTGAGTGTTTATGATAGCGCACATGCGCAATCTTTTGCAAAAGCTCTTTTAAAGAGATCGGCGTGGGATTCGCTAAAAAAACAGGTGCCTTTGGATAGGGGGCCTTTATTGTCAGCAATTTTAATAAAGCAACAATCAGCTCTTGAATATGAATATATTGAATGTAGGATCGCGGTAAAAAATCGGGCAAGATAGGTAGTTTTGCCACCACCCTACATAACATGCCAAAGGCAGAAGGGGTTCCTGGTCCATACACCAATCCTGGGCGAACGTTCACAACAGGAAGCATGGTGGCCAACAAGGCATCCTCGATCTGTGCCTTGGCAACTGCATAACGATATCCTGAAGACGCATTGGCCGCCGCCGCACTGGAAACAAAAATCATTGGTGCCGAGGCGGGCAGGGCCTGCCTTAATGCGCAGGCACTACGGACTTCTTGGGGGATCGTGGCACTGTCTGGGGTGCCTTTTCCCATCACAGCCGCCAAATGGATTAACGCATCAGCAGATCCCAAAATTTTAGGCGCATGCTCTTGTTTTAAATTATAAGGAACATATGTAAAATCAGAATGCCTCAAAAGAGGATCACGCCGCCCCAAGCCCAGAACACGATACCCTTGATTTAATGCCTCTTGAGTTAAAGCCAGACCAATCCATGATGTTGGTGCGGTAATGGCCAGTGTTTTGATCATGACGGGAGGTTCTTTCCTGAGTTTTTTTTCGCGATAACAAGCATTTCTCCACAGGGCAAATAAAACATTTTATGGGTCAAGGCTTTGGGAAGCATTTTGAGAATGGTTTTTAAAGTCAGGAAAAATCCATAAATTGCACGTTCTTTTTTTCCACTCAAAACGGTTGCCAGATAGAAAATGCTCAGGGGCTTTTTAAAAGAGGACTGCAACGTTTTCTGAAACCCTGTTTGGTGTAAGGCAGCTGCAATGGTGGCGGGCGAAAAATAAAACAGATGCTCCATCAAATAATGTGGCCACGCTTTATACATCAATCGACGGGACAGGCTCGCCACATTGGGTAAGTGCAGCACCAGAATACCATCTGGTTTTAAGCGACGATGAACTTCGCGTAGAGTGGTTAGTGGATCGCGCACATGTTCCAGAACATCCATCAGGAACACTGCATCAAAAGAAACAGCAGAAAACGGAATATCCTCCAATACCCCACAGTGGATGTTATCCTTTCCAAATTTCTGGACGCATAAATTCGCCGCAAAGGAGGCATACTCAATGCCATAAACATGATGGCCAGCTTTGTGCAAAAGGGCGAGCAGATCCCCCTCGGCGCACCCCACATCCAAAACGGTAGCGGCGGGGGGCAGCATGGCTTTTTCAACGCTGCCTGAAAACACCTTGGTTTTCATTTCGGTGTGGATGTTGCCCCCAGCGATGCGGTTTTGATGATACTGCGCCGAATATATCTCCCCCAGCACCGCATCATCGGGCTGGGGGTGTAGCCATTCAAAGCCGCAGCCTTTGCAGTGCCACAAAGGATAATCCCCAACATCAAAGCGATGAACGATCACATTGCTGTTGCAAAGGGTGCATGTTTTCATACCTTAGGACCTTTTGATGCTGCTGAAAATGTCGTCATCTGTGCCATATAATAGTGTTTCTACGTGGATTTTTTTTGGTGGCTCGCTGTCGTTTAACAGCAAATGGGCGGTTTGCAAGACCTCGTCCACCGTGATGAGTTTCATGCAAACATTATGACCGTTGCATGGGGCCGTATCAAAAATATGCACGCACGGGCTGCAATAGACGCTTTTATAGATGGGGTAAAAGTTTTGTTGAAGTTTCATGGTATATTGTCGCGGGTGTGTTGGGCCAAATAACGCCAATGTTTTGACATTCAAGGCCAAGGCGATGTGCATGGGTCCTGTATCGTTGGCCACAATCATACGGGTGTTAGCCACAACCGCTAAAAATTCCGCGAGCGTGAATACCCCCGCTGTATTGATGATTGTTTCACTGTCTATACCAGCCAGAATCGCTGCATTGGCTTTTTTTTCTGAGGCTGTGCCACAAAAAAGCAGTGTTGTATCGGGATAGGTTTTGGCAAGGCGTCTGGCCAAATCCCGAAAAAAATCAGGGGACCATCGCCGTTCTGCCCCTAAATCGGATGTGTTTGAAGCCAGCACAATATAATTTTTTTCCCGCAACACAGGTAATTTTGCACACGCCGTTTCCCATGCGGCTGGGTTTAGGGTCAGGGGTGGCAGTTTGTCTTCGATGCTGGATTCGGAAATATCCATCAATAGTGCCAGTTGTGTAAAGATCCGATGCCGCGGGGCAAAGGTGTTATAATACGCCATATGGGTATAAATCCCGACGTTTAGGATATCTGACGGTTTCGTATAATACCCCAAACGATTACGCCCCATGCTGGTGATTGCTAAGATATTGCTGAGCTGTGAATAGACCTCTAAATTTAAAAAAGCGTCTACTTTTAGGGCATGACACCGTCGGATAAAAGAGAACACGCTTTTGAGTAAACACCAAGGGCTTTTGTCATCGAGCAAGATGATTTCATCAATAAAAGGAATGGCTTCGCATGTTCCCTGTCCTGCTTTGGTGGTGACGTAAACTATTTTGGCCTGAGGATAATGATCCTTTAATGCCTTGAGCAAAGGAGACGATTGGATAATCCCACCGAGACCAAGAAGCTTACACACCACAATGGTTTTGAGGCTGTCGCCGAAGTCATGATTGCGTCGCAAGAAAAATCCCAAGATTCGGGAGAGTATGTTCAATCCATGGACAATGGGGGTTCCCACAATCCGATCAATGCGAATTTTGGTATGAAGAGAAAGCATAGGCCAAGGATGTTTTGAAACGAATTTCTTATCAAAGTTTTGCCACACTTCAGGTTTGTAATCGAACTTTTTTTAAATTGGGTTAAGCCGCCTTTTGGGTCGAGAGCTCTTGTTATGAGTTTCTTTATAAAAAAAATCCCACAAAGGGATTTACGATAGGCAAAAATATGTTTAAATTGGACATGATCCTCTGCAGGTGAGGCTAGATTGCCCCCGAGCGAGGTTTCTTTTGAGAAATGATGGGATTCATTGTGACACGTTTTGATCGGATTCTGCGATTTATGGACTGTGCCCCTTCCTTTGGATATCCCCACCCGTTTTCTTTTTTTTACCCTGCCAGTGTGCGGGGTGATCTTTCTTCTTTACGCTTCATGCGGCCGTTGGCTGCGTTAAAAAGGATACATTGTAATGAACCAAATCATGTTAATCGACGCGGAACATCCCGAGGAATTGCGCGTGGCCGTCCTGGAAAACGGGACACTGTCAGAATTTGATTATGAATCAACGCTGAAAAAACAAAACAAAGGCAACATTTACTTGGCCAAAGTCACGCGGGTTGAGCCGTCGTTACAGGCCGCCTTTGTGGAATATGGACAAAATCGCCAAGGGTTTTTGTCGTTTTCTGAAATTCACCCCGATTATTTCCGCATACCCATTGCCGATCGCAAGCATCTGATCGCGGAGGAATCTTTGCCCGTCCCCGAAGAGGGTGACGAGGATGAAGAGGCCCCAACGACAATCCACGGGGAAGATCACGACGCCCCCCTCGATGATAGCGACATCTTTGAGGGCGAAGGGGAGTTTCAACCCATAACCTTAGATGAAGACGATGCGTCCGAAACCATTCCCATGGATCTGGGCGTTTCTGGAAAAAGTGCTGCGGGGACAGAGCGGGAAGAGGATGAATGGAAACGTCATCGCCGCCTGAAACGGCAATACACCATCCAAGAGGTGATTAAGAAAAATCAGATTTTGCTGGTGCAGGTTGTCAAGGAAGAGCGGGGCAACAAGGGCGCCGCATTGACCACCTATCTTTCTTTGGCAGGGCGGTATTGTGTGCTGATGCCCAATTCTGGAAGTGGCGGCGGGATTTCCCGAAAAATCGGCAGCCATGAAGACCGCAAGCGTATTCGCGGCATTTTGGACGAGTTAGAAGTTCCAGAATCCATCTCTGTGATTGTGCGCACTGCGGGCATGGGACGCACAAAAACAGAGATCAAGCGGGATTATGATTATCTGCTGCGGGTTTGGGGACAGATTCGCGAGGATACGCTCAGTGCCGTGGCCCCCTCCCTGATTTATGAAGAGGGGCAACTGATCCGCCGCGCCATTCGCGATATTTACGATCGCGACACAGAAGAAGTCTGGGTTTCTGGGGAAGAGGCATACAAAGAGGCCAAGGCCTTCATGAAAATGTTGATGCCCTCGCATTCCAAGCGGGTGAAACTTTATAAAGATAAAGTGATCCCCCTGTTTCATCGGCATCATGTGGAGCCCCAGATCGAGGCAGTGTTTAAGCCCATCACGCAACTTCCCTCTGGTGGTTATTTGGTGTTTGGTCAAACAGAGGCCTTGGTTTCCATTGATGTGAATTCGGGTCGATCAACGCGCGAACGCAGCGTTGAGGATATGGCCTTGAACACCAATCTAGAGGCCGCTGAGGAGATTGCCCGCCAGCTGCGCCTTCGGGATTTGGCCGGTTTGGTGGTGGTTGATTTTATTGATATGGAGGATAACCGCAAAAACCTCGCCGTGGAGCGACGGCTGAAGGACTTGCTGCGCAAAGATCGGGCCCGTATTCAGGTGGGGCGCATCAGCCAGTTTGGTCTTTTGGAAATGTCCCGCCAGCGTTTGCGTCCCTCTATTGAGGAAATCAGCAGTCATATTTGCCCTCATTGCCAAGGGACTGGGCGTTTGCGTTCGGTGGAGTCCTTGGCTTTGGCCCTGCTGCGGGCGGTGGAGTATGAGGGGTTGAAACAAAACGCTTTTTTACTCAGACTCACCGTGCCCCACGGTTTGGCGGTGCATCTTTTTAATGAAAAACGCTCAGAAATCACCGATATCGAGCGCCTGTATGCCATGCGCATTCGCATCGAAGAAAGCACGAGTGTCCCAGACAATGGTTATCAAATTGATGTGCTTGAGAAAAAACCAGAGGGCCATCATTTGCCAGAAAATCTGGAAGTGCTTCAGGCCTTTCAGAAGGAATTAACGGAGCGTCAAAGAAAAAAATCATCCCATCGCCGCGACAGAAACAAATCCGAAGAGGGCGAGCGCGACAAAGGTCGTGATCGCGACAGAGACAAAGACCGTGACCGTGACAGAGATCGCCGACGGGATCGCATTCGTCCCGTTGTGGCCGAAGGAGAAGAGGGGCAAGAGGTCCCATCCCCAGATACAGAAGGCACCGAAAGCCCCTTCCCCAGCCGTCGTCGTCGTAATCGAGGGAATCGCCGTGGCCGTGGTCAAGATCGTGGTCAGCAGCCAAGGGCGACATTTACAGAAAACCCAGACAATCAGTCCGAACCTCAGGCTATCTCTGAGGGGGAAACGGATGGGGCAGGGGTGGGTGTTTCCCAAAGTCAACCCTCTGCAGAGGGGCCCCGTGACGATAACAAACGTCGCCGCCGCAACCGATACCGCAATCGTCGTCGTGGCCGTAGCTTTGGGGAGGGAAATGCCACAGAGGGAGCATCGTCCTCTGGTGCCCAGCCCTCTGGTGAATCGCCTGCCTCTTCCTCTGTTGAGGGGAATGAATCCAAAGACAAGAAAGAGAAACCCTCGTGGTGGGAGAAAATTGTTGGGGCGGAATAAAAACCCGTCTGTTTTTTCACGCCATCCTTGACCATTCGGCCTATCCCTTTGCTGTGAAAGGTGTTGTTTTGTTATGTCATCATCGATTTTGATTTTGAATGGTCCCAATTTAAATCAGCTGGGCCGTCGCGAGGTTTCTGTGTATGGCGAAACCACATACCAAAACCTGATCACACTATGCGAAAAAACGGCCCATGATCTGGGATTGTCCATTCAAATACAGCAGTATAATCACGAAGGCGATATGATAGAGGCCATTCATGCCGCGGTTGCTGAAACCGATGGTCTGATTATTAACGCGGGGGCGTTGACCCATACGTCCTTGGCGCTGCACGATGCTTTGCGTTTGTACCCTCACCCCATAGTGGAGGTGCATATCAGCAACATTTTTGCCCGCGAGCCCGTGCGGCATCATTCCTATGTGGCCCCTCTGGCCAAAGGAATCCTTTGCGGTTTTGGGATAAAGGGGTATAAGTATGCTTTGATGCATTTAGCTGAGATTCTGAATCCCCATGACGAAAACGCCTTTGAATAAGACGAACATTCTTGACAAAGCCTTGGTCAAAGATTTGGCCGATTTGTTGAACGAAACATCCCTGACAGAAATTGAATTGTCGGATGGTACCTTTAAAATTCGTGTGGCACGGCAGGTGGGCCCCGCGGCCCATACGGTTTATGCCCCCGCTCCGCTAGAAAGCTCCAGTGCTGTTGGTGCGGTGCCTGCGTCATCGGCCGCGCCCTCGGCCCTTCCCCAAGATGCTGTGAAATCCCCCATGGTCGGGAATGTGTATCTGGCCCCACGCCCAGGGACAGATCCCTTTGTGAAGGTGGGGGATACGGTGGAAAAGGGGCAAACCCTTTTGATTATCGAGGCGATGAAGGTTATGAATCCGATTCCCTCCCCCATTCGGGGCGTGGTGAAAGCCATTTTTGTTCAAGATAGCCAGCCTGTTGAATACAACGAACTTTTAATTCACGTGGCCTAGGACTTTGAATTATGAGCGCTTTTCTCTTTACAAGTGAATCTGTGTCTGAGGGGCATCCCGATAAAATTTGTGACCAGATTTCCGATGCCTTGGTGGATGCGTATTTGTCCCGCGATCCCCATGCCCGCTGCGCTATTGAAACAGCAGCCACCACAAATCGGGTTGTTTTGTTAGGTGAGGTCCGTGGTCCCGATGACATGACCCCCGACGTGATCGAGGATGTGGTCCGTCAAACCGTTCGTCGCATTGGCTATGAACAGCGTGGATTTCATTGGAAAAATCTGGTGGTGCAAAATTATTTACATGAACAATCGGCGGACATTGCCGTGGGTGTGGATGAAACATCCCAAAAGGCTGAAGGGGCAGGGGATCAGGGCATTATGTTTGGTTATGCCTGTGATGAAACGCCAGATTTCATGCCCGCCCCGATTTATTATGCCCATAAAGTTTTGCGTTTGATGACAGAGGCCCGCCATCAGGGGGAGATCAAGGGTCTGGGGCCCGATGCCAAAAGCCAGTTAACGTTTTTGTATGAAAACGAACGCCCCGTGCGCGTGACCTCTGTGGTTGTGTCCACACAGCATGCTGAGGCCATGGAGGTTGCCGATGTTCATGAGGTTGTGCGTCATTATGTGGCCAAAGCTTTGCCAGCTGAATACTTAAGTGCGGATACCCGTTATTATATCAATCCCACGGGGCGTTTTGTCATCGGGGGCCCCGATGGGGATGCCGGATTAACGGGGCGGAAAATTATTGTGGATACCTACGGTGGGGCAGCCCCCCATGGGGGCGGGGCCTTTTCAGGGAAGGACCCCACAAAGGTGGACCGCTCCGCCGCATATGCGGCCCGTTATTTGGCCAAAAACCTTGTGGCTGCAGGGGTGGCGAAGCGCTGCACGTTGCAGTTGTCCTATGCTATTGGGGTTTCTGAACCGTTGTCGGTTTATTTGAATTTCCACGACACCACAACCCTGCCAGAGGATCGTGTGGCGGAAGCACTGCGCAGCTTCATTGACCTGACCCCTAAAGGGATTCGTCAACATTTGCAGCTCAATCGTCCCATTTATCAAGAAACCGCCGCCTATGGCCACTTTGGCCGCCAGCCCACAGACGAAGGGCACTTTCCATGGGAAAGGCTGGATTTGGTTGAGAAAATGCAAAAAGCGTTTTTGTAATCGGTTCTGTTTTTTTAAAAAATCTGCGTGGGCCAGTGGAACTGCGTGGGGGAAATGGCTTCCTCGACGGCGCATTGGATCATAAAGCGGGACACCTGCGCACTGGAAAACACGGTGTGGATTTTTTCCCATCCTTGCCGCGCGATACGGATGCGCTCTGCATCTGCTTTGGCATAAAAGCGGATTTTTTCATGCAGCTCATGCGTGTTGCTAAAAAAGGCAATCTCCTCATCCGAAAACAGATCTCCAAACCCCGTATTCCGATGCACAAAGGTCAGCAGTCCGTTGCCCATATACTGGGCCATGCGGTCCGATGAATACAGATACACATTGTTTTCGCGACTGTAATTCAGGCCCATTTTCACCGTGGCCAGTTTGGCATAATAGGCGGGACCAAAAATATGGGGCTGGCCAAACATCCCCCCAAAATAACACGACACCTCGGGGCAGGCCGCCAAAATGCCCTGGGCCATGGTGGGGCGGGGATCGTTGGCATAAACGCCCCCAATGCCATAAAACAAATCATGGG
>JBJTVN010000195.1:0-7706 GCA_046081225.1 Alphaproteobacteria bacterium | reverse complement strand
CGCTGCGCTCAGTGCGGTATTTTTTCCCTTCCGCCCTTGACCCGAGGGGAAATCCTGCTGCCCCACCCGCCTTTTCCCCCCAAACACAAGATGATGAACAGACCCCAAGCAATGGTTTGGGATTTTTCTTGATTTCTTTTTCAGAAACGCCACAGTAGCAACAGAATAAACGGCATGGCCTTGGGGGTCTGTCGCTTCGTGAGGAATCAACGAAAGATATCAGCATGTTTGAAAAAGTTTTGATTGCCAACCGCGGGGAAGTGGCCCTGCGTATCCATCGGGCCTGTCATGAAATGGGCATTAAAACGGTGGTGGTACATTCCACGGCGGATTCGGAATCCATGGCCGTGATGCTGGCGGATGAAAGCGTTTGTATTGGCCCGCCGGCTTCTAAGGACAGTTATTTGAACATGGCCTCGATCCTCTCGGCGGCCCATATCACGGGGGCGCAGGCCATTCATCCTGGGATTGGGTTTATGGCGGAAAATGCCACCTTTGCCCAGATGGTGGCGGAGCATGGCCTGACCTTTATTGGCCCATCACCAGAGCATATTCAGGTCATGGGGGATAAAGTCAGCGCCAAAACGGCCATGATCCGCGCGGGCGTGCCCGTGGTCCCCGGATCCGAAGGCGTGTTAAAAAATGGCCAAGAGGCCACCGCGCTGGCCAAAGAGATTGGCTTTCCCGTTCTGATGAAAGCCGCAGGGGGCGGCGGCGGTAAGGGCATGAAAATTGCCGAAAAAGCCGAAGACGTGGCCGAGCTGTTCGATTTGGCCCAGATCGAGGCCCAAACGCACTTTGGCAATCCCGACGTATACATGGAAAAGTACCTGTTGCAGCCCCGTCACATCGAAATTCAGTTGCTGGGGGATCAACACGGCAACGTGGTTCATCTGGGGGAGCGCGATTGTTCCCTGCAACGCCGCCATCAGAAGGTTTTGGAGGAAGCCCCCTCACCCGCCCTCACCGATGCCGAACGTGCCCATATCGGGGCCATTGCCGTAAAGGCCGCCAAAGACATCGGGTATTACAGCGCGGGGACCTTTGAGTTTTTGTATGCGGAGGGGCAGTTTTATTTCATTGAAATGAACACCCGCCTGCAGGTGGAACACTGCGTCACCGAGGCCATCACGGGCATTGATTTGGTGAAAGAACAATTGCGCGTGGCGGTGGGCTTGCCCCTGTCCATCACACAGGATCAGGTGCGCTTTCATGGTCACGCCATCGAATATCGCATCAATGCGGAGCACCCCGAAACCTTTGTGCCCAGCCCTGGATTGATTACCCGTTATCACACCCCTGGGGGCCCTGGTGTGCGGATTGATGCGGCCATTTATGATGGGTATCGGGTGCCGCCCTTTTATGACAGTTTGGTCGCCAAGCTGGTGATTCACGGCAACACCCGCGCCGATTGTCTGGCCCGCAGCCGCCGCGCCCTGGATGAATATGTCATCGAGGGTATTCAAACCACCATCCCCCTGCACCAACGCCTGTTGCATCAACCCGATATCCAAACCGGCAACTATGACATTCACTGGTTAGAGCGGTTTTTGAAAGCGTAAATGGGGCCCATGAAGAGCCCCCTTTGTCGATCTTTTGGTGACCGTTAATCTTTGTTTTCAAGACAGCGGTACAACACGGCCCCCAAAAGAGCCCCCGCGAGAGGCGCAACCCAAAACACAGGCAGTTGCACCAAAGCCCAATCCCCTACAAACAGGGCTTGGCCTGTGCTGCGTGCGGGATTGACAGAGGTGTTGGTCACAGGAATGCTGATAAGATGAATCAACGTCAACGCCAAACCAATGGCCAGAGGGGCAAAGCCCTTGGGGGCCCGTTCACTGGTGGCACCCAAAATGACAATCAGAAAACCCGCTGTCAGAACAACCTCTATGACAACAGCGGCCGTTAAACTGTATCCCCCAGGGGAATGGGCACCAAATCCATTGGCAGCAAAACCCGCGGTGATATCAAATCCAGGCGCCCCTGTGGCAACCACCACCAAAGTAAAGGCCGCTATAACGGCACCAAACACCTGCACCACAATATAAGGAAGGACAGAAGACCCCGGACATCGGCCTGCCGCCCAAAGCCCCACAGTAACCGCAGGATTAAAATGCCCCCCTGAAATATGACCCAAGGCATAGGCCATGGTGACAACCGTTAATCCAAAAGCCAAAGAAACCCCAACAAAACCAATCCCCAATTCAGGAAAACCGGCGGCCAAAATAGCGCTGCCACATCCCCCCAAAACCAACCAAAAGGTTCCAATAAACTCTGCCAGCAAAGCACGCTTTATCATGACGAACTCCTTAAAAAAATTGAAAAGACACAACACCGCTACCGTAGCCATCCTTTGAGGAAAGAACAAGGTGATTATGTGGATATGCCCCCTTAATCCCCCAGCACAACCCCAAAATCCTTCTCCATCACCTGTGCCAAGGTGGTGGTGGCTGAGGCCCACGTTCCATCCTCCCTCAGGGAGAAATGATGCGCCCCGCTGATGGGGGAGGATACCCAGATTTGCCCACTGGCCTGATGCAGGTTAATCACAGCCGTTCCCCCCGCATCAAACACAAGGCTGAGGACGGATCCGTCATAACTCAGGTCTGCCCGCTCCCCCAGCACATCATCGCAGCGGGAAAACAGGTCATCCATGGTGTGTTTCATGGCACTCAGCAGATTTTTTTTGTCCATCACAAAACCTCGGCGGGGGTACGCGTCATGGATGGACACACAAGGGACGCCACAGGACGCCCCAAAGACGTATAAGCCACGCCAGCCGCCTGCATCGCGGGAACATCATACACATTCCGCAGGTCCACAACGACAGGCTCCCCTAAGGTTCTGGCGATGGTTTCAGGGGATAAGGCGCGAAATTCGTCCCATTCGGTGATCAAAACAGCCCCATCTGCACCGCTGAGGGTATCCAGCGCGTTGGCACACCACTGGCCGGCATCATCGCCCAGGCAACTTTGCGCTTCTTCCATGCCCTTGGGGTCGTACAGTTTCAGATGGGCCCCAGCGGCCCGCAGGGCGGGCACAATCACCAAGCTGGCGGCATCCCGCATATCATCGGTGCCCGGTTTGAACGTCAGGCCCAAAATGGCTAGGGTTTTGCCCGCAACACAACCCCCAAAGGCCGCCAGAATCCGATCCACCATCTTGTGTTTTCGCGCATCGTTATACAGCATGGTCTGACTGACCAGCCCTAGATCCACCCCCAAACCTCGGGCAGTTTCTGCCAAGGCGCGGGTGTCCTTGGGAAAGCACGATCCCCCGTACCCTGGACCCGCACGCAGGAACTTGGACCCAATCCGTTGATCCAGTCCCATGATTTTGGCCACATCGTTCACGTTGGCCTGACTGACTTCGCACAGGTCCGCCATTTGATTGATAAAGGTGATTTTCATGGCCAAAAAGGCGTTGGCAGCGTATTTGGCCATTTCTGCCGTTTCCAGCGTGGTGACCACCAGCGGCACATCTTGACCCGTCAGGGGTTCATAAAGACGCCGCATGACCTCAACGGCCTTGGGGGCTTCGGCCCCCACCACCACACGATCGGGCCGCATAAAATCCCTGATGGCTGTGCCTTCGCGCAAAAACTCTGGGTTGGACACCATATCAAAGGCAGCGGCGGGATTGATATCGCGAATCACACTGGCGACGCGACGGCCCGTTCCCACAGGCACAGTGGATTTGGTGACAACCGCCGTATAGCCCCGCAAATGGGGGGCGATATCCCGTGCGGCGGCGAAAATGTAACCCAAATCCGCATGATTATCCCCCTTTCGGGTGGGGGTGCCCACGGCAATAAATACCGCGTCGGCCTGACCAATACAAGCGGCGGCATCGGTGGTAAAAGACAAACGTCCTGCCTTTTGGTTCAAACGCACCAGATTCTGAAGGCCTGGTTCATAAATGGGAATATCCCCCACCATCAATCTGTCAATTTTGCCCGCATCGTGGTCCATACAGGTGACGCGTAGACCAAGCTCAGCAAAACATACCCCCGTCACAAGACCCACATACCCCGATCCAACAACAACGATATTCATAAAACTTCCTTTAGATAGGCAACGTCTTTAAATAGGCCCGCAAAGGGTCCGCCAAATCAGGACGCGCCAAAGCAAAGGCAATGTTGGCCTGTAAAAAGCCCACTTTGCTGCCGCAATCGTACCGGATTCCATCAAACTTTATGCCATAAAGGGGCGTTTCGGGCAACAGGGCTGCAATGGCATCCGTCAACTGAATTTCCCCCTGTGTCGTTTGGGCATGACGCACGGCGCGGTCCAGGGGATCAAAAATGGAGGGCTCCAGGATATAGCGCCCTATGACAGCCCAGCGGGACGGGGCCTCTTCGGGGTTGGGTTTTTCCACAACATGGCGGGCTTTTAAAACATCCCCCTCGGATTCCACATCCAGAATCCCGTAGCTGGCGGTTGCGTTTTTCTCCACCAGAACACTGGCCACCAACGACCCTGGATAGGTTTCATAGGCGGCCACCATCTGTTTCATGCACGATGCCCCCCCTGGGTTCATTACCACATCATCGGCCAGAAGCACCGCAAAGGGCTCATCCCCAATCAAATGCCGTGCGCACCAGACGGCGTGCCCCAATCCCAAAGGATCCTGTTGCCGCACAAAGGCAAAGCTGCCCGCATGGGGAATGGATTGCTGACAACTGGCGAGCTGCTCAATTTTATGACGGGCGGTGAGGGTATGCTGCAATTCGTAACTGTAATCAAAATGATCTTCGATGGCGGTTTTGCCACGGCCTGTGATGAAAATGCATTGCTCGATGCCTGCATCCCAAGCTTCTTCCACCGCGTATTGAATCAGGGGTTTATCCACGATGGGCAACATTTCCTTGGGCATGGCCTTGGTGGCCGGCAAAAAGCGCGTGCCCAGCCCCCCCACGGGAAAAATGGCCTTTCTGACGCGTGATTTCATGATATCACCGGATAAAGGTTTGAAAACAGCCGACCATGACGGATTCTGGTGTTATGGTCAAGGGGGGCAACGCAAGGGGGGCAACGTAAGACATTGAGAGGTTTGTCAATGATGCAAACCTTATGTTTCTTCTCACACAATCCCCTTCACCCCTTCATTGACTTCATGAAAGATGCTTTTGGCGGGGGTTCGGGCGATGAAGAGTTTTTGATCGGGGCGGATTTTGTACTGGTTTGGTCGGTGTTTGGTTAAGTGCATAATCTTATCTGGATTCGGCGGGGTATTTTGGTGAAAGGCCACCAGCAGGCCCCTTGGTCCCACATCAATGCTGGTGATGCGGGCGCTCAGGCACAGTTGTTTTAACAAAATGATTTTCAGCAGATGATCGGCCTCTGGCGGCAAGGGACCAAAGCGGTCCCGCAGTTCGGTTTTAAACGCCACCACATCATCCCGGGTTTTTAGGGCTGAGGCGCGGCGGTACAGCTGCATCCGCACCTCCAGATCCTTCACATAATCCGGTGGCAGCAGGAGCGATACGCCCAGATTTAATGTGGGGGTCCATGTGTCTTCGGTGATGGGGGTTTCGCCGTTTTTGGCGGACGCGATGGCCTCGCGCAGCATCTGTTGGTATAGCTCGGCCCCCACTTCGCGGATGTGGCCAGATTGTTCCTCGCCCAGGATGTTGCCCGCCCCCCGCAGGTCCATATCATGACTGGCCAAGGTAAAGCCCGCCCCCAGATGATCCAGCGTTTGCATGATTTCCAGACGTTTTTGGGTGGTGCTGGCAACCTTCATACCGGCGGGCAGGGTGAAATAGGCATAGCCCTGCCGCCCCGACCGCCCCACCCGACCCCGCAGCTGGTACAGTTGGGCCAGCCCAAACAGATGGGCGCGGTGGATAATCAGCGTGTTGGCCCGCGGGATATCAATCCCTGATTCGATGATGTGGGTAGAGAGCAAAATGTCATACTGATAATCCGTAAAATCCTGCATAATGGCATCCAAATCCGTCGCCGGCATTTGCCCGTGGACCACGGCCAGGCGGGCTTGGGGGACCAGGGATTGGATATAGTCGGCCTGCTGGGCCAGATCCTCGATGCGGGGGCAGACATAAAAAATTTGCCCCTCGCGGGCAAGTTCACGCAGCAAAGCCTCCCGCAGGGTTACATCGTCCTGATGCAACACAAAGGTTTTGATGGCCAAACGATCCACGGGCGGCGTGGCAATCAGGGATAAATCAAAGGTGCCCGATAACGCCAGCTGCAACGTGCGGGGGATGGGGGTGGCACTGAGGGCAAGGTAATGCACGTTGGCCTTGAGGGCTTTGAGCTTTTCTTTTTGCTTCACACCAAAACAATGCTCTTCATCCACAATGACCAGACCCAGATTTTTAAACCCAATGCCACTGCCCAACAAAGCGTGGGTGCCCACAACAATGTCCACGGTGCCGTTTTTTAGCCCCTCTTTGGTGATGGCGGCCTCTTTGGGGGACACAAAACGGGACAAATGGCCCAAGCGCAGGGGGCATGCCCCAAAACGATCCGCAAAGGTTTTGGCATGTTGCCGCGCCAGCAGGGTGGTGGGCACAATCACCGCCACCTGTACCCCGCCCGTGGCGGCCATAAAGGCGGCCCGCATGGCGACCTCGGTTTTGCCAAAGCCCACATCCCCGCACAGCAGGCGGTCCATGGCGCGACCTTTGGCCAGATCCTCTAAGATCTCCGCCGTGGCATTCAGCTGGTCATCTGTTTCGGCATAGGGAAAACGGGCCGCAAACAGGGCGTACATATCCGCATCGGGCACCAAAACGGGGGCGGTGTTCAGGGCCCGTGCGGCGGCGATTTTCAACAATTCTTCCGCCATATCCCGCAGACGTTTTTTCAAACGGGCCTTGCGATTCTGCCACCCTGCCGCGCCCAAGCGATCCAGCGTCACCACGGTATCCGCATCCCCATAACGGGACAAAACATTGCTGTTTTCCGCAGGTACGTACAGTTTATCCCCGCCGTGATAGGACACGACCACGCAATCGTGCTGGACGCCATCCACCGTGACGGTTTCCAATCCCTCGAACGTGCCGATGCCGTGATCGTCGTGGACCAGATGATCCCCGATATCCATGATGCTGGTATCCAGCAGAACCGCCTCGGCTGTTTTGCGTTTGGGATGGCTGCGGACCTTTTCCCCGAACAGATCTTCCTCGGTCACCACCACAAAATCATCGGTTTCAAAGCCCCCCCGCAGCGGCCCCACCACCAGATTGATGATGCGCCCATTTTGATTGACCGCTTGGGCCCACGTATCATGACGAAAGACGGGTTGGGGGTATTGATGTTTAAAGAGCGCCTCCATCCTGTCCGCACTGGTGGTGTCCAGCGCGGTGATAATCAACCGTTTTTTGGTGGCTAAGGCAGAGCTAAGGGAGGGTATGGGGTGGGTCATTTGGAAATGTCAGGGATACGATAAAATGGACAGAATCATGGCATTGCTTTTAGAAATTTTTCCCATTGTGTTAGACAATCTTTTTCTGTCAAACGTTTTGACTTGTCACGTTCTTTTTGCGTCATCTTAAGAAACGTTGCGGGGCGGGGCAATCGGAGGACCGAGGACAGGAGACGGAGGACGGAAAAGATCTTCTGTCCTCTGTCCTCCGTCCTCCGATCCCCCCCCCCCCAACGTCAAAAACATCTTCGGTTTTTGGGTGCCTGCGGGTATGGTTTTTGGGAATGTGTTGTTTGTTTGTGTTGAAACATGAC
>JBJTVN010000194.1:0-2441 GCA_046081225.1 Alphaproteobacteria bacterium | reverse complement strand
GCAAGGGCATGGCGTTTGGTTGTTTTTAAAGATACGAAAGGATAGTTTGCCATTATGTCGGATGTGAATATACAAGCGTTAACCGAAGCAGTCCTGAAGACTGTGTCGAAAACAGCCAAGGGCCGAGATTATTATCAAGAGGCCATGGGCAATTTTTTTGCGGAAGCCCGTGAAGCTTGGGATTTTGAGACCTTAACGGATTTAGAAAAGCGCATTGGCCCCATCATCAACAATGTTTTCATGGCCTTTTTGCATTATTTTTTTTCCACCACGTTTTTTGATGATGATTCTGATGAACAGTGGAATCCCGTCGATGCCTTTTTGGCCACACGTCACAAATTGCGTCCCGAGCAGGTCCATGATCTCAAGGCTTTGCGGTGGTCGTTTTTGAGTTTATACAAAATTGTGGATATCGATTTGGGTCAATCCGTAACGGTTAAGGACATTGTTTTGCAAGGAAAGCCCTTGGTGGTGTCAGAGCATCGCGGCACATATGCCCTGAAAAAAGGGGGGATTGTGGCCGCACGTGTCATGATGACATCCAGTGGTCAGTCGATTTTTACGGGGGAGATTTTTCAGGCCCCCAAGCAAGGCTTTGAATCTTTGGCCATCATGCTCAAGACCCTGAGTGATGCCTGTTTTAAAGTGTGCAAACAACAAATCAAAGCCAAAGAGATACCATTTTTAACCGATGAGGCCTTAACGCAGTCCGTTCGGGCCGTGTGGGCCAAAGAAATTACCACGATGATCCTTCGTGATGCCTTCCAAGCGACGGAAGATCGCTCAGTGCCAACGTTTGAGAACATTCATGGACACGCTGTGTGTGTATGCACCCTGACGTATACTATCCCCAAAACAATGCACTATACCTATGGGAATAAACTGGCCAAGCAAGAGGGGATTTATTTTGACAAGTCCACAAAAACAAAAGCCTTTTTGGATTGGAACGAACCCAACCCAGGGTTTGGGGATAGCCCGAATAAAAAACGCCTCGGATCCCTTGCGCCAAAACCGGATCCTCAAAAGGAAGACGATGGCCTGATCGTGGATTCGTTTTGCAGCACGGAAGGGGGGCCAGCCATGGAACTTGTGAATATGGCCACCATTGAAATCTCCCCTGGAAAAATGATTGTGAGAGCCAATTCCAAAGAGCGGGCTTTGATGATGGAGGAAAAAATAGCCGCAATTTTGGACATTCCCATGGGATCAGCCAAATGGACAATTCACATGCCCACAACCTTTGAAGGCACAAATCTCTCTGCCCGCAACGCTTCTAAAGCCCCCAAGGGGTCTGGGCTCCCTTCTGCCCAAGAAAAAGCGATGCTCCAGGATTACCTGCATGAATATTATAAACAATGGCCCGATATGAACATCCCCGGCCTGAATGGAAAAACCCCGCGTGAATTGTTGGAAACGCCAGATGGCAAACTGCAGGTGGCCCAACTGCTGGCCTCTTTTTATGGCAAGGGGGAGCTGGGAAATTCTGCGGATTTCGATTTTTTGTGGGCGGAGCTTGGTCTTGAAAAGCCTGCTTATTTGAACGAAGGGGCCGCCGTTGTCAAAAAAACCATCACGAAAGCCCCCGCATCGGCCCCCAAAAAAGGGCCACAAAAAGGGACCCAAAGGGGGGGATGGGTGCGGCGCAAGCCTTAACGTCTCCTTTGATCTTTTCCCCCCGCCCGAAAGGCCTTCAGCGCCTTGTCTGCGCTGGTGTGGTCCCCCAGGCCCTGCAGGCATTGGGCGTAGTCATAATACAGGGATAGGTCTTGATCGGACAGGTACAGGGCCTGTTCCATAGCTTGCAGGGCGGATTCATAATCGTTTTGATGAAACAGGGCCTTGGCTTTGTGATGATGCAACTGAGAGGATCGGGGATAATAGGCCAGCCCGTGCTTCACAACGGCCAAGCAATTGTCAAAGGACCGCGTTTGCAGCAAAAGCTCTGTGTACCGCAGGGTGACATGCAAACTAAAGGGCATGGCGGCATACACTTCGGCGTAGTGGTTCAGGGCATCGTCAAAAAAGCCCATTTTGTAAAAACATTCCGCCAAACAAAAATGGGCCTTGCTGGCAAGGTGGGGATAGGCGGTCATTTCTTTGTAATGCGCAATGGCGCTGAGGATATCGTCCTTGTCCTGATAAAGCTTGGCCAGATTTTCCAGCGTGTCCGTGTTTTTGGGATCGAGATACAGGCTGATTTGATAGGCCCCGATGGCCTCGTCAAAGCGTTTTTTTTTCAACAGGACCGTCCCATAACTGCGGTAAAAAAGGGCGCTTTTGGGGTCTATGGCAATGGCGTCGTCAATGTGCTGCAGGGCCGCATCGTCGTTTTCAAATTCCAGATACAGCAATCCCAAATCATGCATGATGATGGGATTTCTGGGATTGACGTCCAAAATACGCCTATAGAGAGCCATGGCCTCCGGCCATTTGCCCACTTC
>JBJTVN010000193.1:0-2678 GCA_046081225.1 Alphaproteobacteria bacterium | reverse complement strand
CTCTTCTGACCCCGCCGTTCTCACAGCGACAGCCATTGAGGCAACTCGTTTGGGTATTACCCAAACAACATTTGCAAGTATAAAAGATACAGCTGTTGCTTGGGCAAACGACCCACAAGATGAAAAGAGCAACATTAGAAGCTTTACGGCAAGTATTTTAAAAGATCTTGAAATTACACCTACGAGTCTTGGTAAAACAAAGATAAAAGAAAACTTGATAACTCTTCACACTTCAGCCAAAGAAATTTTAGAAAGTACTTTTTCCGAAAGTGGAAATATTGAAGCTGGCGCTTGGACTCTTATCAAACAAAGAGAGGCCGCCGCCGTCAACGCCTAACCCCCACAGGGGGCCCCCATACCCCCCTGTGTTTTTTTTGCAAAAGGGAGGCTCTGCCCCCTTGTGTTTGGAAAGCCGCAATGTTAAAAATATGTATTGAAAGTCACATTTGGACTTTTCTGTTTTTTTTTAGCTAGGTTTTAACAAAAGCCGTGTATCTTAGGAAAAACAACACAACCAAAGATCCAAAACCCATGAAGGAGTATCACCGTGCTGCAACCCTATCTTGAATTTGTTCGCTCTCTAGAGCGTGTTCACCGCCAATTTCTGGAGGTCGTAAAGGCCGAGCTGGACAAAGTCGGCATCCAGGACATCAACAACGTGCAAACCCTGATTTTGTTCAACATCGGTTTGGATGAATTGACCATCGGGGAATTGATTAACCGTGGGTATTATCTGGGATCCAACGTGTCCTATAACGTGCGGAAAATGGTGGAAAATGAATACTTGGAACAACAGCGTTCTGTGCATGACCGTCGTTCCGTCCGCGTGCGCTTAACCCCCAAGGGCAAGAATTTGTTTTTGAAATTCCGCGATATTTTCGCCGGCCACGCCGATCGCTTGGCCGCCACCCACACCAAAGAATCCGAAATCCGTCAGGCCTGTGACACCCTGCACAAGGCCGAAAAATTTTGGTCTGGTATTATCGAATATAATCTTTACAATCCGGGGGCTGCTGCGGCCACGGGAACGTCGTTTTAACAAAACGCCCTTACTGAACACAAAGGCCCCAGCGAAACACCACGTTGGGGCCTTTGATGATTCTGTTCATCGATAATTACGACAGTTTTGTTTACAATCTGGTTCATTATGTTCAGGTGATCGGGGCCGATGTGCGCGTGGTGCGCAATGATGCCATCACACTGGCCGAGGTGGATGCCCTCTCCCCAGAGGCCATCATCATTTCCCCAGGCCCTTGCGCCCCCAAAGATGCGGGCATCAGTGTCCCTTTGGTGCGCTATGCGGCGGATACAAAGCGGCCTCTGCTGGGGGTCTGTCTGGGCCATCAGGCCCTGGGGGAGGCCTTTGGGGCCCAAATCATCCGCGCCCCCAAACCCATGCACGGCAAACAATCCCAAATCGCCCATCGGGATTGCCCCCTGTTTGCCCATATCCCTTCGCCGTACACGGTGGCCCGTTATCATTCTTTGGTGGTGGATCATGCCCCGCCGGCCCTGTTGGTGACGGCCCGCAGTCTGGATGATGATCTGATTATGGCCATGCGTCATGAATCCCTGCCCCTGTACGGCGTGCAATTCCATCCCGAAAGCATCGCCAGTGATTATGGGTATCAGCTGCTGTCGAACTTTCTGGCTTTGGCACGGGGCAAGGCGCCGCCCGTGTTTCCAGATCCCTATCCACGCCCATCCCTTGGCAAAACGGTGGTGAGGCTGTAAAAAAAAGAATAAGGATTCCATCCATGGGCTGTTTTATGAAACGCTTTGTGTTTTTTGTTCTGCTGCTGGGGATTTTTGGTTTTTCTGCCGTTCCCGCCAAGGCTGCGGCCCTGCGGATTGCGCCCCATGTTGACCATGCCGAGCAAGTCGCCCCCACCTTGATCGCCGCGCAGGGGGGATGGTCCCCAGGGGCCGTGCATCATTTCGCGTTGGAACTCACCCACACCCCTGGCTGGCATAGCTATTGGAAAAACCCGGGGGATTCTGGCTTGCCCACCCAATTGCAGGTGGATATTCCGTCATCCTTTACGTTGTCGCATTTGTCATGGCCTGCGCCAGAGCCTTTGCCAGTGGCCCATCTGGTGAATTATGGGTATCAGGGCACCATCCGTTTGTATTTTTCCATCACGGCGCCCGCCGCCTTACCCACCTTCACGCGGCCCGTTCAAATCAAGGCCACGTGGCTGGCCTGTCAGGATATTTGCATTCCTGAGGATGCCACATTTCTGCTGCCCCCCCAAATCCTGCCCCCCAATGCGGCCCCCGATGCGGATTTTATGGAGCAACGCAAGGTGGATTTAACCTATCCCAGCCTGCGGGGTCACGTCTTTGTTCAGGACCAAACGCTGGGCGTGATCCTGAACAGGGCGCCCCGCGATGTTCAGGCGGGGTACTTTTTTATTGATCAGGCGGGCATTGTCCCCCCCAGCGCGGCCCAAACCTTGGATCAGCGGGGCAAGACTCTGCTGCTGCAAATCCCGCTGGAGGACGGCGTCACCACACCCCCCCAAGGCCCCCTTTCTGGTTTTGTGGTGCTAGACGGCACGCCCTATACGGTGTCTTTGCCCATGGGATCGCCCGATGTTGGGTTTTATCGTGAGCGCTTTGCCGCGCTGGGATGGGAACAGGCGTGGCTGTATGCGTTTTTGGGGGGCCTGATTTTA
>JBJTVN010000192.1:0-1128 GCA_046081225.1 Alphaproteobacteria bacterium | reverse complement strand
CAATATTTTCAATGTACTCGCGCATATGCTTTAGCATGCAAAACTCCTTCTCATGGGATCTTGCTGCCTATTTAAATCTTTTTGCGAATTTTAGCTAGATTCTAATGCGATTGCCCTGGGCATGTCCCTGTTTGATATTGTGGACATTCAACTGTATTTACAGAACAAAACAGGCATCCCCACCGTGGATTTGGTCAACAAAAACCGTCTGAAACCCTTCTTAGCCCCCCACATTTTGCAAGAGGCTGTTTATTTATGAGGGGGAACAAAGACAGCACGCAATATCTGGCGGATATGCTGGATCACGCCCGCGCCGCGGTGCGTTTTGCGGCCCCCTACACACAAGACACCTACTTCAACGATCAACTGCGGCGCTTTGCCCTGTTGCACGCGGTGCAAATTATTGGGGAAGCGGCCAAAAAAGTAGATACCAAAACCAAAGAGGCCTTGCCGTCCATCCCGTGGGTGCAAATCATCGGATGCCGCAACGTGATTGCCCATGATTATTAGGACTTACGCATAACGCTGGACATAGTTGATCAGGGGTGTCATTGTTCTTATTGAACAAAAACAATAAGAGGAGGATCTATGCCCCCCGAGTCGCAGCGTGAGTCGAGCGGATTACGGTCAGTTTGTGCTAAGCACCCAGATAAATTACACCCAAACGTACTTTGGTGAGCATCACAATGAGATCAGCCACGATGCGTTAAATCGCTGGATGGCAAAGGAACATTTTACGTCAGCGTTGTTGTGGGAGCACGCAAAGCCGCACGTCATCCCCTGTGACGACGGCTATTTGGTGTTCGACGATACCGTTTTAGACAAAGATTTCAGTCGAAAGATAGATCTGGTGCGAAAACAATACAGCGGCAATGCCCATGGCCTGATTAAGGGGATTGGGGTCGTGAATTGTGTGTATGTAAACCCCCTATTGGGCCAATTTTGGGTGATCGATTACCGCATTTTTGCGCCCCAGTACGACGGCAAGACCAAGCTGGATCATATGCGGGAAATGTTTGATAACGTTTTGTTTCAAAAGAAACTTCCATTTAGGGGTGTGCTGATGGACACATGGTATGCCACGGCGGACATGATGCAGCACATCCACAAACGGGGCAAATTTTTCTA
>JBJTVN010000191.1:0-1913 GCA_046081225.1 Alphaproteobacteria bacterium | reverse complement strand
AGAGACAAGAGGGAACCGTTCGCAATGAGGCTTGAAAAACAGCCGTCGTCATCTGGGTCTCCCTCTTGTCGTTTTGTCCAACCGTTTGAAGGGTAGACAGGGATGATACGCCCGCACACAATCATAAACTTTGAGGACGCTTATGCAAACTTATACACACTTTGTTGGCATTGACATAGCCAAAAACAAGGCTGACGTTGCTTGGCACGACGGAAAAAAGGAGCAGATTGCCAACACCCCTGCGGGGGTGGAATCTTTTCTGATCTGTCATGCCGAGGCACTGAAAGACGCGCTGGTGGTGGTGGAAGCCACGGGCGGCTATGAACTTTTGCTGATCCATATGTTGGTAGCACGTGGGGTGGCGGTGCATCGGGTGGCACCGCGCACGGCCTGTCACTATCGCCTTTCAATCAAACAGCGCGGCAAAACGGACGCCTTGGACGCGGTCATTTTGGCCCGTTACGGGGCCGAGCGCCATGCCGAACTGTCTTTATTTCAGCGGCCCGCACCTGTTTGTGAACGGCTGGCAGCGTTGCAGGCCCGCCGCGCCGATTTGGTAGGAATGCGGGCGAACGAAAAAAAACGCCTTCAACAGGCGCGCGAAGACTGGCTAAAAGCCAATATTGGCACCATGATCGCACATTTTGATACCCACATTCAGCAGTTGGAGCAGGAGATAGAGGCCCTCATCGCCGCCTCGCCCGAACTGCAGCAAAAAAGGGCCTGCCTGCAAACCATCCCCAGCATCGGGGCCAAAACCGCCGCCGTCCTGCTGGCCTCATTTCCCGAACTGGGGCAGTTGAACCGCCGTCAGACCGCCAGCTTGGCTGGCGTCGCTCCCCATCCGCGGGAAAGTGGCACCCATACCGGCTATCGGTGCACCGGCGGTGGCCGCACCACTGTCCGCCAAGCCCTATTTTTAGCGGCTATGGCAGCCAGAAACGCCAAGAAAGGCCCTTTCCAAGCCTTCTTCAAACGCTTGGTTGCAGCGGGTAAAAAACCCATGGTCGCCTTGATCGCAGTGATGCGTAAACTTATTGTCATCGCTAACGCCAAACTACGCGATCTGGACGCGGCACAAGCCATGCCAACGCCCTGAAAAGGGCCGGAGCCACAAAAAAAGCCCAAGCCCCCGCATCGTTCACGGCCATCGGCGTCCCCGCCTGTACCGTACTGTACTCTTAACACACCCGCAGCGTTCCACAAATATCCTGGGGGCACGGGGGCAACGCCCCCGAAAAAAAACAGCCCCACTCAAAAAACAGGGTAGATGACGAAGATTTGGCGTTGGCCCCAAGGAGAAATTAACAGCCCTGGGGGGCGTGGTGAGTGGTGAGTCCCTTTACCCCTGTGCTTTTTTTTGATAGGATAAAAGCCTGTGCACAATAAATCATCTCTTGTTATGGAAACGCAAACCTCTACGACGTTACGCCAGAATTTATCCAAAACCTTGGATGCGGTGTGTCAGAGTCATGAGCCTTTTTTGATCACCCGCCCCGATGGAGATCCCGTCGTGATGATGTCCCTGCAGGATTTTAATGGTTGGCAGGAAACGCTGCATCTGCTGAAAAACCCCAAAAATGCCGATTTTTTATACCAAAGCCTTCGCCAAGTTGAATCCGGCCAGATTCATCGGGTGGAGGGGGATGGGGTATGAACCTCGTCTTTTCCCAAAAAGCATGGGAACAATTTTGCACCTTGGCCGATCAAGACCCCAAACTGCAAAAAAATTCGATCTTTGATCAAGGAATGTCTCAAATCCCCCTTTTCAGGCACTGGCAAGCCCGAGGCCCTGAAACATGACCTCTCGGGCTATTGGTCCCGTCGCATCACCCAAGAACACCGCCTCGTGTACAAAGTTTCTGGGGATGATGTCATCGTTATCCAGTGCTGCTATCATTACGGGGATTAAC
>JBJTVN010000190.1:0-19163 GCA_046081225.1 Alphaproteobacteria bacterium | reverse complement strand
CCCCGATGGAATCCAGCGCCAGTGCCAAAACGCGAAGCGTTTTGTTCCTTGTGTTCAAAATACAAAGGCAAAAGGCTATGCCTTTTGACAGATGCGCTGGATACCGGATCTGCATTCGCTAACGCTCATTTGTCCGGTATGACGATGCATAGACATGAACAGCCCTAGGGGGCGGGGGGGGGCATGTCTGTCAAAACCTAACGATTCTTCGTCATTCCGGCCCAGCGAGCGCCGCGAGCGCCGAGGCGGAATCCAGCGCAAATGCCAAAACGCGAAGCGTTTTGTTCCTTAGGTTTTTAAAAATAAAGGCAAAAGGCTACGCCGGTGATGTCAAATGATATTTGGAACACATTTGGGCACATTTGCCTGTTCCCTGTTCCCCCCCCCGAAAATTTATGATACACTCCCCGTATTATGGCTATTTTTCCGATTCTTACCGCCCCGCATCCTTTTTTGAAAAAAAAGGCCGCGCCCGTCACCGTCTTTGATGCCGCCTTGGTGCAGACACTGCGGGATATGGTGGATACCATGTACGATGCCAAGGGCATTGGTCTGGCCGCCGTGCAGGTGGGCATTGCCAAGCGTATGCTGGTCATGGACGTGGGCGAAGACGCCGGCGGCGCCCATATCATCATTAACCCCGTCATCACGTGGCTGTCTGAGGAGATGGCCAGTTATAACGAAGGCTGTCTGTCCGTCCCCACCCACTACAGCGACGTGATCCGCCCGGCTGAGGTCAAAATCACCTATCAGGACCCTGATGGGGCCGCGCGCAGCCTGCACGCCCGCGGCCTGCTGTCCACCTGCTTGCAACATGAAATGGATCATTTGGATGGGATTTTGTTTCTGGATCATCTTTCATCGTTAAAACGAACCCTGATTTTGCGGAAATTGATTAAAAAACAAAAGGCTGACGGCGCGTTGGCCCTGTAAAGATTGTGATATGAAATTTTTAGACGAAGCCAAAATCCACATCGAAAGCGGTCACGGCGGGGCGGGGTGTCTCAGTTTTCGCCGTGAAAAGTTCATTGAGTTTGGGGGGCCTGACGGCGGCAACGGCGGGCGGGGCGGGGATGTGCGCGTGGTGTGCCGCTCCAACCTGAACACCCTGATTGATTTTCGCTATCAACAGCATTTTCGCGCCAAAGGTGGCCGCCCAGGCATGGGCAAAAACCGCCACGGGGGAAAGGGGGCCGATGTTGTGCTGTATGTCCCCCTGGGCACCCAAATCCTGTCCGATGACAAAAGCACTGTTCTGGCCGATTTGTGCCGCGACGGAGAGGACATTGTGCTGCTCTCTGGGGGCCGCGGCGGCATGGGCAATGCGCATTTTAAATCCTCAACCAACCGCGCCCCGCGCATCACGCAGCCCGGGGAACCTGGGCAGGATATGCCCGTCTGGCTGCAATTGAAAACCATTGCCGATGTGGGTCTGATCGGCAAGCCCAACGCGGGGAAATCCAGCCTGCTCACGGCCCTGTCCCGCGCACGGCCAAAGGTGGCCGATTATCCCTTTACGACGCTGCGCCCCCATTTGGGGGTTCTGCAAATCCACGACCGCAGCATCGTTGTGGCCGATATTCCCGGATTGATTGAGGGGGCGCACGAGGGCCTTGGCCTCGGCGATCGGTTTTTAAAACATGGGGAACGGTGCAGCTTGCTGATTTACGTCATCGGGCTGGATGATCCCGATCCCACGGGAACGTGGGCCATGCTGCGCCATGAAGTGGAAACCTATAACCCCGAGATGGCCGAAAAGGCCTCTTTGTTGGTCCTGAACAAGGCCGATTTAACAGATGATGAAAGCGTATCCATGATCATGGGGGCCTTTGGCACAACGCTGCCGGTGGTGGTCACATCCTGCCTGACGGGACAGGGCATACCCGATTTAAAAACCAGCATCGCCGCCCTGACCCAGCCCGCCCCTGCCCTTGTTGAGGAAGAGGCGGGGGTTTAGGGGGGCATCTTTATTCCGGCTTGTAATCACACCATGCGGCCAAACCGGCATAAACGTGATCGTGGGGGTTGCTTTCTTTGGACCAGCTGTCCAGAAAGTCACCCCCTTTGCTTCTGGGTCTTCGTTCCTCGCTCAGGGAATCACATTTGACCGTCATGGGGTTGCGGACCCCATCGCCAGCGATATACAATTGATCGCGGGAAAAACTGCTAAAGGATTCCCCGATTTCCGTGGGCATATCCCCAACATAACGGGCCAGCAGGGCAATTTCTGCGTCACTGTTCATTTTTTTCACCAAAACGGTGCCCAGTTGGGAAAGAATCGATGACGGCAAGCCAGAGGGAATCTGGGTAACGATCCCCAGACTGATGCCGAATTTTCGGCCCTCCATAGCGATTTGTTCCCATAGGCGTTGGGTGGTTTTGGAAAAGCGGCTTTTGTCGTCCCCCAAATACCGCTGGGCTTCGTCCATGATCATCAAAACAGGCATATGCATATCCCGCGTCCATTGCAAAAAATCAAACACCAGTCTGGTGATGGTTGACACCACAACCTGGGCAATATCCGTGATCATCCCCGATGTGTTGATCAGGGTGACAGGTTTCCCCGAAACGGGAATACGCAACAGATCCGTTATAATGTGGTGCAAATCCTGATTGGCCCCCATTTTGGGAAACAGAAATTTATAGCGGACATCTCCGCGCACGGACAAAATTCTTTGCCGCATGCGGCGCAAAATGGATACTTTAACGGATTCGCCCAGAGATCCCAGGCGTTCATCCAAAATTTCAATCAGATCGCTCATACGGTAGGGAACGGGGGAATCTACAGTGATGCGAGCGGTTTCCTTTTCCAGTTGCACGGCATAGCGTTGGCGGGCTTGGGTAACAATCTCTGATAGGACCTCTTCCTCTGCGTTTAGGGTTGGGGATTGGGGGTCTAGGAAAATGCGATTGATTTCCTCAGAATTCAACAGCCAGAACGGCAGAACAAAATTGTCCTGATTGATGACGTGGGCTTTGCCATTAAAGGCCGCTTCGTATTCCCCGTGGGGGTCAAATAACAAACAGTGGGCGTAGGGCATGGTATCCAAGAGTTTATGGATCAAAAGGCAGACCGTGGTTGATTTGCCGCCGCCTCTGTTGCCAAAAATCCCAAAATTGGCGCCCAGAAAACGATTGATGAGGACTTTGGCCGGAACATTATTGGTTTTGCTGATGGTGCCCAGCGTGATGTAGGGTTCATCTGTATCAGCAAAAATTGACAACAAATCATCATCCGTGGCCAAAACAACATCGGCCCCCATGATCACAGGGGACGAGGTGCCTTTTTTAAAACTGATTTTTCCGCTGGGGGTATAAAAAATTTCTCCCTTGGTCAGGATGGTAGCCAAAATATGACTTTTTTCATTTTTTTCAATGTTTTCAATGGATTCTATTTTGATGATGATCCCCAAATGGGCCTTTGTGCCAGATTCTAAAATCACAAAAAGTCCCGTTGTCATGGGAATATCGCTGTCACTAGAGAGGACAGCGCTCAGGTGGCTGCCACTGATGGCAACAATATGACCCACTTTTTTAACCATACTATCCGAAAAAAATGTTCGTATTTGAGACATTGTCATAATAACAGATTTTTTTAAGACTCAGAGATGTTTTTTGTGGGCAGTTTTCTTAGCGTAGGAAAAAACCATTAAAATAAAGAAAAAAGAGGGTAAAAAGACATGCTGGGGCAGAAAAATTTATCCCGCGGGCTAGGGGCGAAACCCGAAAAAATGGCTTAACCAGCCCCAATTATTTTCCCTGACGTTTCAGGGTGGGTGTCACAGGCAGTCTTTTGTTAAGAGGCAGCCGCTAGAGTTAACTGCGTTTGCAGACCTTTTAATCTATCCCGCGCCAACACCAACAACGCTGCGGCGTTTTCCATGCGGTTACGGTCATCGGCGTTTTGCACCACAGGGGAAGCTGCGGTAGGGACGTGGGCCTCAGGCAGCGCTTCCCCCAAAAACAACGCCCGCGCGGTGGCAACCATTTGGGCTTTGTTGAGGGTTTTCAAAAATTTCTGCACCCCCCGAATGGTATACCCCTGTTGGTGGAGCAGATGTTGGATATACTGCAAAATCAAAATGTCATCTTCACGATAAAACCGGCGACCGCCAGAGCGTTTCATGGGCTGAATCTGATGCATTTTGGTTTCCCAAAACCGCAGAACATGGGACGGCAGGTCCAGCTTTTCCGCAACCTCAGTAATGGAATAATACATCTTGGTGTCCGACATGACGAAAGGCCGTTATTGGGTTTTGGATTTTGTGAAGGGGCTGTCTTTTTTTTTAAGAAGCCGTAGACACATTCATTCGTTGACGCAATTTGTTGGACGGGTGAAAGGACACCACGCGGCGGGCGGAAATTCTGGCCTCGACCCCTGATTTGGGGTTACGACCGATACGCTCAGCCTTATTCAGCAAACGAAACGTTCCGAAGGAGGAAATTTTGACATCATGGCCAGCCTGTAGGCCCGACAAAAGGCCCTCAATAACCTTTTCGATAAATTGGGATGCCTCAACCCGTGACAATCCAAAACGGTCATGGATGGCATCGGCCAGTTCGGCGCGGGTTAGGGTACTTTGATAAACAGTGTCAGATTTTTGGGCTTTTGGCATAGGGCAGAACTCTTTGATGGATAAAACATAAGCAATAGAGCACATTCGCCCGAACAGAAAAAAAAGTAAAGATGCTTTTTTATGTCTTTTTTTTCCCCGTCCATCCCAACCAACCCAAAAATTCATCCATCGTCAGGCCGTAAAGGTGAATGGCTTGGGGCAGGTTCATATAACCCTGCTCGATGATATGCACCACAGTCCGCTTGGATTGCGGTGTCCAACGTCTGGTTTTGGGGGACGGCAGGGGCAAGGCAGGGTCAAAAAAATCGTGGCAAAATGTCTTCATCATAATCAAATCGTTCCTACAGTATAGACTTGGGGTAAAAAATTTAAGATGGGGTTAAAAAACGGCCACACCGCGGCGGGCGGCGATTTCGTCCATGGCCTGATTTTGTTTTCGCACGATGGCATCTTGGCGCACTTTTTGACGTTTTTTGTGAGTGAGTTCGTAGCGTTTCATTTCAGAAAACAGCTCTTGCAATTGTTCATTCAGCCCTGCAATCTCTGCCTCAACCTTTTGCAGAGAGCTCAGCAGGTTTGTGCGACGCTCTTGGGCGGCGCGAATATAGGTTTGTTTAAAAACAGGCGGCGTTCCGTGGCCTTGGATGGCCATTTCCTGATCCATTTCTTCTTCCAGTTGGATCAAATTGTTTTGTATGCGTTCTGCAAAATCACGCAGAGTGGTGACCTTGCGGCGCTTTTCATCAATTTTGAATTTGCTGATTTGGATTAACTGTTCCAGACTGCTGTTCATAATGATCCTCTCAGGATTCTAAGGCTTCCTGTAACAGTCTAAAACTATCTTCTAAAGAAATCGTTTCCATGATGCCCTGGGATAAAAAAGTTTCCAAACGGGCTTGATACAGGATGGCTTTGTCCACCTCGGGGTTGCTGCCTTTTTTATAGGCACCGATGCGAATCAGATCCTCCATATCGCTATAGGTGCTCATGTATTGCCGCGCGGTGCGCAGCCAGCCGTTTTCGGTGTCATCATGACATCTGGGCAACGATCGGGACACGCTGCGCAGCACATCAATGGACGGGAAACGCCCACGCTCTGCAATGGCCCGCGAAAGCACAATGTGTCCATCCAAAATCCCCCGCACGGCATCGGCGATGGGCTCATCCATATCCCCCCCATCCACAAGGACGCTGAAAATGGCTGTGATATCGCCTTGGCCCTCTTCCCCTGGGCCTGCGCGTTCCAGCAATTTGGGCAATTCTGTAAAAACGGTGGGGGGAAAGCCTTTGGTGGTGGGGGGTTCCCCCACGGACAGGCCAATTTCCCGCTGGGCCATGGCAAAGCGGGTGACGCTGTCCATCAGGCACAACACTTGATCCCCGTTGTCCCGAAAATACTCGGCCACCGCCATGGTGGTATAGGCCGCCTGACGGCGCATCAGGGGGGATTCATCGGATGTAGCCACCACCAGAACGCTGCGCTTTAGGCCCTCTTCACCCAGGGCATCTTGGATAAAATCTTGGACCTCGCGCCCACGCTCTCCAATCAGGCCAATCACAATGGTGTCGGCCTTGGCATAGCGGGCCAGCATGGCCATCAAAGTGGATTTTCCCACGCCAGATCCAGAAAAAATCCCCATCCTCTGGCCACGGCAACAGGGCAGAAAGGTGTTCATGACCTTTAGGCCCATGTCCATTCTCTCCCCCATGCGTTTGCGGCGATAGGCGGGGATGGGGGTGCCCTTGATGGGGCGGGCCCATTCCCCGTGGGTTAAGGGGCCCTTTTGGTCGATGGGTTCCCCGTGGGCATTCAGAATGCGCCCCTTCCACGCGGGGGAGGGGTATAACTCGGGTGCCCCGCTCAAAACCTTAACCTTGGCCCCCGTGCTGAGATGATCGGTATGCCCAAAGGGCTGGGCCAAGGCGGCCCCGTTTTTAAAACCCACAATCTCAGCCCGCAAGGGCGAAAACCCGCCCCGCTCAATCAAACACTGGCCCCCGACGGTCAGATGATCGCTGATCCCCTCGATCTCCACAGACAATCCCAACACCCCCCGCACATGGCCATAATGCTGCATGGGGCTGAGATTTTCCAAAAAATGCAAATACCCACTGCGCTGAACAGGGGCCGTTTGGGGGTCAAGATCGTGATCGGTCATGGTGGGATTCTTTATTATTTTTTATCACCGGAATATAAGGATAAATGGCAAACATTAAGGGGGGGTGAATGACGCAAGAACATTGCCCCCAATCCCCCAATGCGCTAAGTTGGGCAACCTTGCCTTTCTCTGTAAAACTAAAGATACCCTTTATGACCCGCGATATTGCCTTAGCCCATGGCCTCAGTCCAGAGGAATGTGATAAAATTGTCTCCCTCATCGGGCGCACCCCCAACATGACGGAAATCAGCATCTTTTCCGTGATGTGGAGCGAACATTGCAGCTATAAATCCTCCAAAATCTGGCTGAAAACCCTGCCCACACAGGCCCCTTGGGTGATTTGTGGCCCAGGGGAAAATGCGGGCGTTATTGATATCGGCGATCATCAGGCGGCCATTTTTAAAATCGAAAGCCACAATCACCCCTCCTTCATCGAACCCTATCAAGGGGCCGCCACAGGTGTGGGGGGCATTTTGCGGGATGTCTTTACCATGGGGGCGCGGCCCGTGGCCCTGTTGAATGCCCTGCGCTTTGGGGCCATAGATCACCCAAAAACAAAATCTTTGGTTCAGGGGGTCGTGGCCGGCATTTCTGGCTACGGCAACTGCATGGGCATTCCCAACATCGGGGGGGAATGTGAATTTGATCCGGCGTACAATGGCAACATTCTGGTCAATGCCATGACCATTGGGATTGCCGATCAGGATAAAATTTTCTATGCACGGGCCGCCGGTATCGGCAACGCCGTGGTGTATGTGGGGGCCAAAACGGGCCGTGACGGCATTCACGGGGCCACCATGGCCTCGGCTGAGTTTTCCGAAGGCGACGAGGACCAACGCCCCACCGTGCAAGTGGGCGATCCCTTCACCGAAAAAAAATTACTAGAGGCCTGCCTAGAGCTGATGCAACAGGACGCCATCGTGGCCATTCAGGATATGGGCGCGGCGGGTTTGACATCATCCTCCATTGAAATGGCCTCTAAGGGGGATGTGGGGCTAAACCTGAATCTGGATAACGTGCCCTGCCGCGAAGAGGGCATGAGTGCCTATGAAATGATGTTGTCTGAAAGCCAAGAGCGCATGCTGATGGTCCTGCGCCCCGAAAAAATTGATCTGGCCCAGAGCATTTTTAAAAAATGGGAACTGGATTGCACCGTCATCGGTACCATCACAGACACCCAGCGTCTGGTCATCACCCATCGCGGCGTGGTGGAGGTTGACTTGCCCCTGTCCTGTCTTGCCGATACGGCGCCAGAATACAGCCGCCCTTGGGTGGCATCCCCCGTGCGTCCCGTATTCTTTTCGGAACATGACACACTATCCCATGACACCGTGGCCTCCATGGCCCACGCCCTGTTAAACCATCCCAACATCCAAAGCAAATCTTGGATTTGGGAACAATACGATTCCACCGTCATGGGCGACACCTTGGCCACCCCAGGGGGGGATGCGGGGATTGTGCGCGTGCATGGCACACACAAGGCCTTGGCCGCCACCACCGATTGCACCCCGCGCTATTGCTACGCTGATCCAGTTTTGGGGGGGGCGCTGGCGGTGACACAGGCGTACCGCAACCTCTCGGCCGTGGGGGCGTTGCCGCTGGCCATCACCAACAACCTGAATTTTGGTAATCCCCAAAAACCCGACATCATGGGCCAATTGGTGGGCTGCATTCAGGGGATGGGGGATGCTTGTCGCGCTTTGGATTTTCCCGTCATTTCAGGCAATGTGTCCCTGTATAACGAAACCGACGGGCGGGCCATTTTGCCCACCCCCGTCATTGGGGGCGTGGGGATATTGACGGATTACCGTTTGCGCCTGCCCTCTGTTATTAAGGAGTCTGGCCTGTCCCTCGTCCTGCTGGGGACCCAAAAGTTGGGATGGCTGGGCTGCACATTGTGGCAACAGGTGTGCACAACTGACACCACCGTTTATGCGCCGCCGCCGGTGGATTTGGCCGCGGAAAAGCACTTATCAGAGACGCTGCGGGCCTTGGCCCCCACAACCCTGATCCGCGCCTGTCATGATGTGGGGGAGGGGGGGCTGCTCATCGCCCTGATCGAAATGCTGGGTCATCCGGCTTTGGGCATGGACATCACCATTCCCACCACGGCCGGCATCCTGTTTGGTGAAGACATGGGCCGTTACATCGTGGCCACCCCCGATGAGGCCGCCCTGCATCAGGCTCTGGGACACACACCCCACATCGCCTTGGGCCGCATCACACAGGACCCCACGTGGACTCTGAATGGCAAAGTTCTCTTTCCCGATGGACCTAAAGGCAAACCGTTGGTGTTTTAGAGCATGCGTATATCCATTTGGGAAACGTTGCGGGGCGCTTTTTGTGTCAAAAATCCCCTGTCAAAAATCCCTGTCAAAAATCCCCCTTGCACACCCCCCCAAAAAGGGTTATAAAAGACTTTAGAAAGTGGGGCAGGGTTCTGTCCCACTTTTTTTTATGGGTTTTTCTTTTTCGGGATTATGCGTCTTTCGGACCTTTCGGACACCTTGACCGTTGATATTCAGGACTTGCTGAAAAGCGCTGGGTATGCCTTGGTGCGGGCGAAAAAAATGGGGGGGCAGCGTCACCCCACGCTGCAGATTATGATGGACCGTCTGGACGGTGCCCCCATCACGGTGGAGGATTGCGAGGCCGTCAACCGCCTGTTGGACCCCCTGTTTTCCGTGCATGATCCATGGCCAGAGGCGTATCAGTTGGAGGTTAGCTCCCCCGGGTTGGACCGCCCCCTGATTCTGCCGCAGGATTTTATGCGCTTTGTGGGCCAACGCATCAAAGTGCGCCTGTCCCCCCCGCTGGAAGGGCGGCGCAAGCTGGAGGGCCTTTTGGAGGCTGAAACCACCCCAGAGGTCATCGTCATGCGTCTGGACGATCAAACCCTGTGGCGCGTCCCCTTTGATGTGTTGCAAGAGGCCCGCATCGTCATCACCGATGCCATGATTGCCGAGGAAATGAAAAAAAGGGGGGAGGGATGATGCGCTCTTTCTTCCCCGCTGTCTTTGTGAAGGCTGGGCGGCTTTGCTTTGGATTTCCTTTTGCTTTGATTTTTTTAAACGCTTATGATAGCAAAGGTGTCCTATGATGTATCCAACCCCTTCTGATATCCTTCATATTGCCGAATCTGTGGCGCGGGAGAAAGAAATCGACCGCGAGCAGGTTCTGGAGGCCCTGGAGCTGGCCATCCAAAAGGCTGGCCGCACCAAGTACGGACAGGAACACGATATCCGCGCCGAAATTGACCGGAAATCGGGGCAAATTTCTCTGCGTCGTTACCGCGAGGTGGTGGAGGTCATCGAGTTTGAACAATCCCAACTGACCGTGGCCGAGGCTGCCCGCTATAAACCCGATGCTGTCATTGGGGATGTTTTGGTGGATGAATTGCCCCCGTTGGATTTTGGACGTATTGCCACCCAAACCGCCAAACAAATTGTCCTGCAAAAGGTGCGCGAGGCCGAGCGTGGCCGCCAGTTTGACGAATTCAAAGACCGCGTGGGCGAAATCGTCACGGGGATTGTGCGCCGTGTTGAATTTGGCAATCTGATTGTGGATTTGGGACGGGCCGAGGCCATGCTGCGCCGCGATCACCTGATCCCCCGCGAAACCTATCGCCGCGGCGATCGCGTGCGGGCCTATATTATGGATTTGCGGCCTGAGGCGCGGGGTCCACAGATTATTTTGTCCCGCGTGCACAGTGGCTTTATGGCGGCTCTCTTCGCCCAAGAGGTGCCCGAGATTTACGAGGGCCTGATTCAAATCAAATCCATCGCCCGCGACCCAGGCAGCCGTGCGAAAATGATCGTGCACACCGATGATCCCAGCATTGACCCCATGGGATCCTGTGTGGGTATGCGGGGCAGCCGTGTTCAGGCCGTGGTGAACGAGCTGCACGGCGAAAAAATTGATATCATTCCGTGGGATGATGACGTGGCTAAGCTGGTGGTTCGCGCCCTGGCCCCTGCCCAAGTCACCAAGGTGATTCTGGATGAAGAAAATAACCGCATCGAGGCTGTTGTTGTGGATGATCAACTGAGCCAAGCCATCGGACGGCGCGGTCAGAACGTGCGTTTGGCCGCCCAGCTGCTGGGTGTTGGGATTGACGTGATGACAGAAAGCGACGAATCTGAGAAGCGTTTGAAAGATATGAAAGAAAAATCCTCCCATTTCAAAGAGGCTTTGGATGTGGATGATGTCATTGCCCATCTGTTGGTGGTGGAGGGCTTTAACAGTGCCGAAGACATTGCCGATATTGACCCCGCCGAGCTCGAGGCCATCGAGGGCTTTGATGCCAACGTCGCCGCCCAGCTGATCGAGCGTGCCCAAGTCTGGCAGGACAAAAAACACCAAGCCTTTTTGAAAAAACGCAAGGATATGGGCATTGAGGAAGAATTGATTACGGTGGCGGGTTTAACCCCCGATTTGGTCATGGTTTTGGCAGAACAGGGCATCACTACGCTGGATGCTTTGGCGGATTTGGCGGCGGATGAATTGGTGGATCTGTTGGGATCCCAAACCATTCGCCAAGATGAGGCGGAAAACGTGATTATGGCGGCCCGCGCCCATTGGTTCGAGGGCGGAGACGCCGCCGTTGGCGCCGCGTAACGGACCCCAGCGGCATAAAGAGAGCATCAACAGGATTGGCATGACGGACGAAAAAAAACCAGGCACGACAACCCTTCACTTGTCCACAGGCACTCTGCGGGCCGGCTCTGCCCCTGCGGGGCGTGGGGGTTCCCTCTTGCGGGGGCCCGCGGCGCCGACAGTGACGGTTCAAATCAAAAGAAAACGTCCCACCATCGGGATTCCCCAAGATAAAGCCCCCAGTGTGCCTGCCAAAGGGGAGGATGCCCCCGTTCCCTTGCCCGAAACCACCGCCCCTGCTGTTCGCAAAACCCTCTCTGTCGCGCCCCAAAAATCGGTATCGACCTTAACAGAGAAAGAGCGCCGTGCCCGTCAACAGGCCCTGACCCAAAACCCCGTGTTTGAGGCCCCCGCCGACACAGACCTGCGCACCCTGCGCGTGGTTAAACCCCCGCGGGAAGAGGTTACGCCAGCCCCCACGGATACCCACGCACCTGTTGAATCTGCGCCCGAAATCACGGCTCCTGAGGCTAAAAAAGAGACCTTCCCTGCCCCTGCGGCGCTGGCCCGTCCCAAGGTTGGGGTGTTTACCTCCGAGCCCCTAGTCACCCTGCGCCGTGTGGTGCGGCCTTTGGAAAAAGCCGCTTTAACCAAAGATGAACGCGCGGCGCTGGAGCGCAAAACTGCCGGCGCAGGGGCCACTCCTGCCGCCGCCACAACAACGGCCGCCGCGGCCCGTCGCCCCCTGGATGCCACCAAGCCTGGGGAATGGCCCGAAAAACCCGCAGAGCGGAAAAGCAAAAAAGAAGATGACGAGGCCGCCGCCTCCGCCAAGGCTGCATTGAACAACCGCCGCCAGCGGAAAATGACCATCACCTCGGCCCTGAAAGAGGCCTTGGTGGAGGAAGAAACCAAAGCCGCGCCCATTATTGGCCTGAAAAAACGCCGCAAAGTTACGCGGGGCCCGCAGCCCCCCGTGGAAAAATTAAAACGCACCGTGGTGATCCCCGAAACCATCGCCCTGCAAGACTTGGCCAACCGCATGAGCGAGCGTTCCGTGGATGTCATCAAAGTCCTGATGAAAATGGGCATGATGGTCACGGCCCAGCAAACCTTGGATGCGGAAACGGCGGAATTGGTGGTTTCTGAAATGGGTCACACCCCCGTGCGCGTCTCAGAGGAAGATGTTGAGCAAGGCCTGATCGTGGACATTCAGGGGGAAGCCCACCCCCGCGCCCCTGTGGTGACGATTATGGGGCATGTGGATCACGGGAAAACCTCGCTGCTGGATGCTTTGCGCCAGACCGATGTGGCCTCGGGCGAGGCCGGCGGTATCACCCAGCACATTGGGGCGTACAAGGTGGAGCTTTCCTCTGGCAAGTCTATTGTCTTTTTGGACACCCCAGGTCACGAGGCCTTTACGGCCATGCGGGCCCGTGGGGCCCACGTCACGGATGTGGTGGTGTTGGTGGTGGCCGCCGATGATAGCGTGATGCCCCAAACCGTTGAGGCCATCTCCCACGCCAAAGCGGCCGGTGTGCCCATCATTGTGGCCATCAACAAAATTGATAAACCCGAAGCCCGTCCTGATAAAGTCAAAACCGAGCTGCTTTCCCACGGGATTGTTGTTGAGGATTTGGGCGGCGATGTGCTGTCTATTGAGGTTTCGGCAAAGAAAAAAACGGGACTCCTCGCCCTGGAAGAGGCCATTTTGCTGCAATCCGAAATCATGGACCTTCGCGCCCGCGCCACAGGCCCCGCCCAAGGCACGGTTTTAGAGGCACGCATGGATCAGGGTCTGGGCCCCGTGGCCTCTATTCTGGTGCAAGAGGGCACGCTGTCTGTTGGGGATATTTTTGTCACCGGCACCCGCTGGGGCCGTGTCCGCGCCCTGATCGATAGCCGTGGCACCCGCGTTCGCGACGCTGGACCCGCCACACCTGTTGAGGTTCTGGGATCCCAAGGCGTGCCCGAGGCTGGCGATGATTTTGTCATCGTGGCCGACGAAGCCAAGGCACGGGAAATCGCCGATTATCGGGATCGCAAACGCAAAACCGCCGCGGTGAAATCGGGGGAAACCTCCGTTTCCGATATTTTTGCCAAATATCAATCTGAATCCACCATGCGCACCCTGTCCATCATCATTCGGGGCGACGTTCAGGGATCGGTGGAGGCCATCAAGGGCAGCCTGGAAAAAATCATCAGCGATGAAATGAAAATCAACATCATCACCGCCGGTGTGGGGGCCATTTCTGAATCGGATGTGACGCTGGCCAAATCCTCCGGCGCATTGATCATTGGCTTTAATGTACGGGCCAACCCGTCGGCGCGGGAACTGGCCAAAAAAGAGGCCGTGGACATTCGTTATTACTCCATCATTTACGATGTGGTGGATGCCATGCGGGATGCGGCGTCCAGCCTGCTGTCGCCCGAACAAAAGGAAACCTTCCTTGGTTACGCCGAAATCCGCCAAGTGTTCGATGTGTCCAAAGTGGGCAAAGTGGCCGGATGTATGGTCACCGAGGGAATCATCAAACGCGGCTGCGGCGTGCGCCTGCTGCGGGATAACGTGGTCATTCACCAAGGCAGCCTGAAAACCCTGAAACGCCACAAAGATGAAGTCAAAGAGGTCAAAGGCGGCTATGAATGTGGTATGGCCTTTGAAAACTACCAAGACATCCGCCCAGGCGATCAAATCGAATGCTTTGAAATCCACGAGGTGAAGAAGGTTTTGGGGTGAGGGTGATCAGGATTGTGGGGGTGTTTTTTTGGTTCTAAAGTGTTGTGAAAAGGGGCTGATATGAACAAACAAGAGATCCTTTTGCTCAGTTTATCAGGGGGATATAAATTTTCTCCTGTACAGGTTCAAAAATTACTGTTTTTGGTTGATAAAAATCTTCCCAGTACGGCAGGAGCCCCATTTTTTAACTTTCAGCCCTATGATTATGGCCCTTTTGATAAAGATATTTATCTGGAATTGGAAAAATTATCCAAAGATGGATTGGTTGAAATTTATCATGATACCTTCTTAAGTCATCGTTTGTATGCCTTAACGCCCCAAGGGTGCAAAAAGGCCCAAGAATTGACAGAAAAATTTGATGAAAAAAATGTTGATTATATAAAGAAACTTTCTGAATTTGTGCGTGGCTTATCGTTTCGTGATTTGGTATCAGCCATTTACAAAGCCTATCCTGAAACTAAGGTTAACAGTGTGTTTGCGGAATCATGACCGTTGTTGTTGGTATTTATTGTCGTGACGGTGTTGTTATTGCAGCGGACAGTGCTTTGACCATCAATCGGTCTTATGAAGAAGCTTACCTTAAAAAAATTGCATGCCTGGCTGACGATCTTGTCGTTGGGTTTGCAGGCGATTTAGGGTTTGCTCAACGATTTAGGCAAATTGCCAAAGACGTTTGGGATGATCCCGACAGGGGCCAAATACCTTCGGATGACTTCCATAAGATCATTGAATCCTTTTCCACAAATGGCATTTTGGAATTTCTTAAATATGTCCGGCCAACGGATGCCATAGACATTTCCTCTGCTTTCGTGATTGGATTTGCGCATGCGGCACGTCATCATTTATGCATGTTGCCCTATGGGAATTTTCAACCCATTGTGATCAATGAGAATCTTCCCTTTTGTTCCCTTGGAAGTGGCCATTATCTGACCAATCCTTTTTTAAGTTTTATCAAAAAAGTCTTTTGGTCAGGCGAGCCTTGTCTTGCATTGCCAGTGGGTATTTTTTCAGCCGTTATGGCCATGAATCTGGCGGTAGAGTTGAATGCTGGGGGCATCAATGCACCAATTCACATTGCTGTTTTGGAAAGAAAAAATAACATTTACACATGTCGAAAGTTGCATGAGGATGAATTGTCCACACACCAAGAAAACTGCAGAGAAGCTCTGAATTATTTTTCAAAATATCCCCATTTTTTTGATAGAGAGAACATCGAAAATGCCCCTTATATTCCAAAGATGGGGTTTTAGTAGCAATTCACAATCAATATCTTGCTATCTCTCATCACCCCCCAACTACAGCAACGCAACAGCCCTCTCCAGCGTCAGGGTGTCAAAGTCCGTGCCCTTGGGGGCGGTGATATAGCGTTTGCCGTGGTAAATGCGAATGCCAAAGCGGGATCGTTTGGCCACGATGGCCTTTTTGTCTTTGGGGTTGGGGCCCAGTTCACGGGTGTTGGCGGCGGTTTTTTCGGCGGCTTTTTGGATCAGATCCAACGCCTCTGGCAGGGTGATGGTGTAAAGGTCCATGGTCTTGGGGATGGACACAAATTGCTTCCCATGGCGTAGATAGGGGCCAAAGCGGCCAATGTTGGCCTGAATGACCTCCCCCGTTTGGGGATCTACACCCACATCACGGGGCAAACGCAGGGCCAGCAGGGCCGTATCCAGCGTCAACGATTCCGGCGTGGCCTTGGCGGGTAGGGGGGCGCGTTTGGGTTTGTTGTCCGCGCTATCCTCCCCCAACTGCACATAGGGACCATAGGGGCCGCGTTTTAACCGCACGGTTAATCCCGTGGTGGGGTCTTCGCCCAAAATACGCTCGCCGTCGGCGGCGGCCTCGGCTCCCCCGATGCCCCCAAAGGCAGGGCGGGTATAACGGCATTCTGGATACCGATTGCATCCAATAAAGGCACTGTTTTTTCCCAGCTTCAGGGATAACATGCCCGTTCCACACGACGGACAGGCGCGGTTCAGTTCGCCCGATTCATCCCGCGGAAACAAAATATGCCCCAAATCCCCGCTGAGTTCATCAATGATATCGGCGATTTTCAGGGCCAGGGCCTCATCCGTTTGCCCCTTGAAATCCCGCCAGAAATCGTAAATCACGTTTTTCCACGGCAAATCCCCGCTGGAAATGGTGTCCAGTTGATCCTCTAGCCCTGCCGTAAAGTCCTTGTCCACATATTTGGCAAAGTGATGTTTCAGGAAACTGATGACCAAACGGCCCCGATCTTCGGGAATCAGGCGCTTGGATTCCAGACGCACATATTCGCGGTCCTTCAAAACCTGCAAAATCGAGGCATAGGTGGACGGGCGGCCAATGCCCAGCTCTTCCATTTTTTTCACCAAACTGGCCTCGGAATAACGCGGCGGGGGCTCGGTGGTGTGGTCCTCTTCGGCGAGAGTCACAGGCGTAACAGCCTCAGACACCCGCAGGGGCGGCAGTTTGGCGGCGTCGTCATCGTCGCCTTGTTCATCGCGGCCCTCTTGATACACTTTCAAAAACCCATCAAAAACCAGGGTTTGGCCTTGGGCCCCAAACAGATGCGCCCCGTGGTCGGAGGCAATATCCACCTGAACCTGATCAAACACCGCCGATGCCGTTTGACAGGCCACCATCCGCTGCCAAATCAGGGTGTACAGGGCGTGTTCGTCCCCACTGAGTTTCCCGCGCAAGGTGTCTGGTGTGCGGGATACGGCGGTGGGGCGAATGGCCTCGTGGGCTTCTTGGGCATTTTTGGCCTTGCTGGTATAGGCGCGGGCCGATTTGGGCAGATAGGTGGGGCCAAGATGCTTTTCAATATAGCCTCGGGCTTGGCCAATGGCCTCCCCCGACAGTTGGGTGCCATCGGTTCGCATATAGGTGATTAAGCCCACCGTATCGCCGCCCACGCTGACCCCTTCGTAGAGTTTCTGGGCCACGCGCATGGTATGGGCGGGGGAAAAGCCCAATTTACGTGCCGCCTCTTGCTGCAGGGTGGAGGTGATGAAGGGCGCGGCGGGGTGGCGACTGACCTGCTTTTTGCGTACATCGGTGATGGTATAACGGCGGGTTTTCAGGTCCGTGACCCACGCCATGGCCTCGGTTTTGGCTTTGATGGTGAACTTTTCCACCTTTTCACCGTTAAAGACCTTTAATCGGGCCGCAAAGGGCACCTTGGCCTCCCCCGTAAAAACCCCGTGAATGGTCCAGTAATCTTGGGGCACAAAGGCGTCAATCTCATCCTGTCGATCACAAATCAACCGCAGGGCCACGGATTGCACCCGTCCGGCGGATTTGCTGCCTGGCAGTTTGCGCCACAACACGGGGGACAAGGTGAATCCCACCAGATAATCCAAAGCCCGCCGCGTTAAATACGCATCAATCAGGGGCTGATTCAGGGGGCGGGGCTTGGCCAGCGCATCCTGGACAGCGGTTTTGGTGATTTCGCTGAACACCACGCGCTCAACGGGTTTTTTCCCCAGAACGCGACGGTTTTTCAGGATTTCGTGCAGGTGCCACGCAATGGCCTCCCCTTCGCGGTCGGGGTCGGTGGCCAGAACGATTTTTTCGGCATCCTTGGCCAAATCCGCAATGGTTTTGATCTGCTTGGCAGCGCGGGCGTCCGATTCCCAGATCATGGCAAAGTCTTTGTCAGGGTCCACCGCCCCCGATTTCGACGGCAAATCCCGCACGTGACCATAGCTGGCCACCACCGTAAAGTTGCTGCCCAGATATTTGTTAATGGTTTTGGCCTTGGCCGGTGATTCAACGATAAACAGATTCATGGGGGCAGCTATACACCCTCTGGCAGGGCGGTGCAAGGGGGGGAAGATGGGGGAGTATGAAGAGGGTTTCCGCTTGAAAAGCCCCCTGTTATTTTGTGTTTTTTCTATGCTGCCCCTGTTTTACCAAAAATATACCTATCGCATCTGAAGAGTATCGCTGGCTGCGCGTTCATCTTAGCCTCGTTTGTGTACGTTTAGTACACGGCACTCGGCTGCGGCGACGCTCGCCTACCGATACTCTCCATCTGCAATAGGTATAGGATAAAACCAAAAGTCCCCAGAAGGGTTAAAAATCCAAAAGGTATCATGGTTAGGCCGTAAAGCTGCCGCGCGAAGGCACACATCACCCACAGCAGAATGGGAATGAGTTTTCCGTAGGGGACAAAGCCGAAATCCTTTTGATAGCGTCCTATGAATACCAAGGCTGGCAACAGAACAAACAGGTCATAATCCATAAGGTAAGGCGTCATCAACAGAGACCCAGAGACCAAAGCGGCCGCTTTCAGGGCGTAGGGCACGGCATTCTTTTTGCGCCATAGCCACAGGATGCATCCCAAAACCCCCACTTGAATGATACCCTGCGCCGCATAACCCAGACCCTTGGGGGCACCCATGGTATGATGCACAAAGGAAAACAGACTGTGGATCATCTCAAGCTGTTGATCTGAGCCTTCGAAATAACGCATCTGATTGACGACATTGTGAAAAAAGGCTGGCCAAATATCATGCCCATACAAAACCGTCACCCCCAAGGTCATCATCCCCACAGTGGCAGCGGCGGACAGAAAGGTTTTGCCGTACCCCCCCATGATCAGGGCCACAGGGATCAGAAGACCGAACTGGAACTTATACACCAGCAATCCTGCAAAAACCCCGGCCAAAAGGGGGCGTTTGTCCAAGGTTAGCAGAAAAAATCCCATCAGGGTCGCCGTCAAAAAGGCCGTTTGGCCATGGGCAAAATTCGCGATATACACAGGGGCCGCCAAGGCAATCAGCACCGTTTCCCTGAGGGGCAAAATCCGATACATAGCCAGCATCGCCAAAGCCAAACTGCCCAGTTGCCAGAGGACTAGGGCGGGAAGGTAATCCAGTGTGGCAAACAGCTCAGAAAACGCAAGGAAATACGGGGGATAGGGAAATTGGATGTAGGGGGTGGTGCTGCCTTCCCCCTCGAGCAGGCGCTGTTTTTGTTTGTGGGCGCCATAATCATAGGCCAGTGCGGGCGTTTCCTCAGCGGCCAGTTGTCCAGCGGTGTAAAAGGCTTTGAAATCGCATAAAATGTCTTTGGTGGGATACGGGGCCCCAATGCTGTTGACGATCC
>JBJTVN010000189.1:0-7751 GCA_046081225.1 Alphaproteobacteria bacterium | reverse complement strand
CTTTTGCAGCCAAAAGGCATCATAAAGCATATCCACGTCGCCCACCGCGATGATGGTGGCGGCCCGATTGGATGTTTTCACAGTCTCTTGGCGGGGCAGACCCACAGCATCAGCAGATGACCCTTCTTTTTCAATCACAACAGTTTTAGGGGATTGAGGGAAAAGGGGCTGTTTTTTATTCTTGGTATCTGTTACAGGCTGGCTTTCTGGGAAAGCCCGATTCACCAACCCCTGAATTTTCATGGCGAGGGGGAAAGGGGTTTTGGTGGGGGCAAAATCCTTTAGCAGGCGCACCACGTCCGGCGTGGGACGGATATAGGAAAGATCCATACTGGCGGATTGATCGCTGCTGGTGAGCAAAACCGTCTGACGCAGCCCTGGTGTGGGTATAGCCGTCAAAGATCCCGCAGATGCCAGTGTCAGGGTATCCAAATCCGCCATCACGGTGTCATCAGCCTGCATTCTATCCTTGGGGACCGAAAGCCAGCCGTAATAGGTTAATTCCCGTTCATAGCCACCCACATCCCCCGTAACACGACGACCCAAGGCCGCATCCGCCAAAAAATGATTCCCATCAAAACGCAAACCCCACGTCGCGAGAAGACGGGCAAGATCCGGTGAAACATCCCCCGATGCGGCAGGTAACTGTCCCTGCGTTTCCACAAAAGGATCCATAAACAGCAAAAGACGGCCGCCGGAGGACACATAACGGTCCACGGCCTTCAGGGTGTCCTTACCCAAGGCTTGGGGTTGAACCAACATCAAAATGTCTGTTTTTTCCGGAATGCTGGTCACAGTTGTGGCGATGGGATTCAGGGTAAAAAAGGTTTTGAGCTGATCCATGATCATCCATGGACCTTGGCCCCTTTTTCCTGAAAAGGGATTGGCTTGCCCCATAATGGGAATGGTGGAGAGAATAGCCAAGGTTTTCTGGGCTGGAGTGGTTAACCGGTAAAGGGCCTGTGTTAAATCGTATTCCAAATACCGCTCACGCTCTACGGGGAAAAAGGGGATAATTTGACGGTCCGCCCCCCCCGCTGTGGCCACCATTCCCAGATATAATTTTTCCCCTGTCGGTGCGGGAATGCCTTTTAGACCAATGCGGATGGCTTCGTCTTCAGCGTCGGAAAAGGGGGTGGGGTTATAAATGTGAACTTTAAGCTGTCCGTGGGACAAATCCTGATAGGCTTTCAAAAGTTCCAGAATCCGATCCGCAAATACCCCGTACTGGGGAGCCTGTTGTCCCAAAGCGCGGGAATAATACAAACGCACCGTAACCGGCTCTGGCAGGGACGATACAATGGTGCGGGTTCCTTGGGATAGGGTGTAAAGGCCCTCCTCTGTGATGTCCAGAAACCATGATTTTCCCACCGTCAAGTGCACCCCAAGCAAAACCGCAAGACAGGATACCACACACAGGGCTATGGATGGAAAAAAGCGGCCCGAAGCCCCCTCGGAAAGGGGGTGGCGAATTTTGCCCATCATGGTGATGTTTCCGCCTTTTTCTTTTTTTTCAATCATCACGCCGGCTAGAAAGACAAAAAGGGTACTGATGACCAAAACACCCACCACATCCCCCAAATAAAATACGCCTCGCGTCCAGTTTTCAAAAGCAGAGATCAAAGACAGGCGCGAAAGAATATCCATCACAACATCCGGGGCCCAAGAGCCAAAAAAACCAAGCACCACCGGTGTTCCCATGATCAAAAAGAACAGGCACAACGCGCACGAAGACACAAAGGCCACAACCTGATTTTTGGTTAGGCTGGAACAAAAAAGCCCCATAGCCGCAAACTGAGCCCCCACCAAAAAAGCCCCTATGTAACCGCTAAAGAGTACACCAGCATCAGGATTGCCCAGATAGAAAACTGTCAGAATCAAAAGAAACGTCAAAATCAACGTGATGGCCAAAAAAATCAAAACACTATAATACTTAGCGCGGTTGGCCTGATGAGTGGACAGGGGCAGCGTTAAAAGCAGCTCTAGGGTGCCGCGCCCCCGCTCTTCTGACCATAATCCCATGGTCAAGGAGGGGATAAACAACAAAAACAACCAAGGCACAAACTGGAAAAAAGCAGATAAGTCCGCCCGATTGTTGCCCAGAAGATCCCCCAAAAAAAAGGTTACTGCACCCGAGAGAATCAAAAACAGCACCATGAAAACATAGGCAACGGGGGTCAGGAAAAAACGATACAACTCCCGCTGAATAAGCGTCCTTGTCACAGGCATGACGGGGCAATCCTTTCTTTGGACTCTCGTTATTAGAGGCTTAGCGGCTGCATCTTTCCACAAAATCCTTTCCAAGAGCAAGGGGTTTTTTGGTTTTTGGACCTTGGTCCTGCCCCTTGTTATGAAAAAATGGTGGGCAATGGCATGGGCCATATTTTTTTTCGTTTTTATCTTTTGTTTCAAAACAAAGATGCTATGGTTTTTATCCCTTTCGCTGTGTGATGGATTTTTTATGACACTGTCCTCTCTTTCTTTCTTGTCCAATGCCAATCCGGCGTTTTTGCAGTCGCTGTATGAAACATACACCAAAAGCCCTGATGCTGTGGATGCATCGTGGCGGGCCCTGTTTGATGAGCTGCGGGATGAAGTGGCTGCCAACAACAATCTGTCCCCCTCTTGGGGTGCCAAGCTCACCCTGAAAGATGACGATCTGGACGTTCCCACCCCCGTTGCCCCCAAAAAAGAGGCCAAAACCCCCAGTGCCACCGACAAAACAGCGGCGGCTTTGTCTGCGGATGCCGTCACAAAAGCCGAGGCCGAGGCCATGGCCCATGATTCCATCCGCGCCCTGATGTTGGTGCGGGCGTACCGTGCGTGCGGACATTTTCTGGCCAAGCTGGACCCGCTGGGCTTAACGGAAACCACGGCCCATCCTGAGCTGGATTATCGCAGCTATGGGTTTTCTGATGCCGATTTAGATCGGCCCATTCATTTAAATTACGTTCTGGGTCTTAATAAACCCACCCTGCGGCAGGTTATCAGTGTGTTGCAACAAACCTATTGTGGCACCATCGGTTTTGAATTCATGCACATCCAAGACCCCGTGACCAAATTGTGGCTGCAAGAGCGCATCGAGGGCACCCACTATCAAAACCTGTTGTCCGCCGACGAAAAAAAAGAGATTTTGCACGATTTAACCCGCGCCGAAAGCTTTGAAAAATACCTGCACCTGAAATACACGGGCACCAAGCGTTTTGGGCTAGACGGCGGGGAAAGTGTCATTGCGGCGCTGGAGGCAGCCCTAAAAACCTCTGCCAAATTGGGCACGAAAGAGGTGGTTTTGGGTATGGCCCACCGTGGTCGACTTAACGTGTTGGCCAACATTATGGATAAACCCATGGTGAAAATTTTCTCAGAATTCCAAGGCAATGCCGCCCATCCCGATGATGTTCAGGGGTCGGGGGATGTGAAATACCATTTAGGCACATCGGTGGATCGCCAGATTGCGGGTCAGACGGTTCACCTGTCCCTAACGGCCAACCCATCGCACTTGGAGGCCGTCAATCCCGTGGTGGTGGGCAAGGTTCGCGCCAAACAGGCCCTTCTCGGGGATAAGAATCACAAGCAAGCCATGGCCATTTTGCTGCACGGGGATGCCGCCTTTGCAGGGCAGGGTTTGGTTCCGGAAACCATTGGATTGTCCGAATTAAAGGGCTATCGCACAGGGGGCACGCTGCATTTTATTGTTAATAACCAGATTGGGTTTACCACATCCCCCAGCTATGCGCGGTCCACCCCCTATTCCACCGATGTGGCGCAGATGATCAAAAGCCCCATTTTCCATGTCAACGGGGACGACCCAGAGGCCGTGGTGTGGGTATCCCGCTTGGCCGAAGAATTCCGTCAGACCTTTGCCAAGGATGTTGTGGTGGATGTGCTGTGTTATCGCCGTTTTGGGCACAACGAAAGCGACGAGCCGGCCTTTACCCAGCCCAAAATGTATAACAAAATTGCCAAGCAACCCTCCACCCGCACCCTGTACGCCCAAAAACTGGTGGATCATGGCGTTTTGCGTTTTGAGGATGCACAGGCCATGATCACCGCCTATAACACCCAGATGGACAGCGCGTTTGAAGAGAGCAAAACCTTCAAAACCAGCAAAGCCGACTGGCTGGAGGGGGCATGGAGCGGTTTGGATGCCGCCAAAGACCCCGAAGATCGCAAAGGCAGCACCGCCGTAACCTTAGAGACCTTAAAAGACATGGGCAAGGCGTTGGTGTCTGTGCCCGCAACCTTTGATCTGAATGCCAAAATCAAACGCCAGATGCAGGCCAAAGCGGCCATGTTTGAAACGGGCGAAGGCTTTGATTGGGCCACGGCAGAGGCGTTGGCCTTTGGGACGTTGTTGCTGGAGGGGCACAGTGTGCGCCTGTCGGGTCAGGATTGCGGACGGGGCACCTTTTCCCAGCGTCACGCCGTGCTTCATGATCAAACCACCGAGGATCGCTATTTGCCCCTAAATCATATCAAGGATGGGCAGGCCCACGCGGAAATCATCGACAGCCCCCTAGCAGAGGCCTCGGTGCTGGGTTTTGATTATGGGTATTCCCTCGCCGACCCCAAAACATTGGTGTTGTGGGAGGCGCAATTTGGCGATTTCGTCAATGGTGCCCAGGTCATTATTGATCAGTTTATTTCCTCCGCCGAATCCAAATGGCTGCGGATGTGTGGGTTGGTCATGTTGCTGCCCCACGGGTTCGAGGGACAGGGCCCAGAGCATTCCTCCGCCCGATTGGAGCGTTTCCTGCAAGCCTGCGCCGAAGACAACATGCAGGTAGCCAACTGCAGCACCCCCGCCAACTATTTTCATATCCTACGCCGCCAGATGCGCCGCAATTTCCGAAAGCCTTTGATTTTGATGACCCCAAAATCGCTATTGCGGCATAAATTGTGCGTCTCGTCCTTGGCAGATATGGGACCGAATACATCGTTTCACCGTGTCTTACCAGATACAGAAAAAACCCTGCTGGCCGATCACAAAATCCGCCGCGTGGTGTTGTGTTCGGGCAAAGTGTACTATGATTTGTACGAAGCCCGCGCGGCTGCGTCCCTGCGGGATGTGGCACTGGTGCGTGTGGAGCAGTTTTATCCCTTTCCCCACAACAGTTTAAAAACGGCCCTGTCCCGTTACCCCAACGCCGATGTGATCTGGTGTCAGGAAGAGCCAGAAAACATGGGCGCATGGACCTTTATGGACCGCCGATTAGAGGCTGTGCTCAGTGATATCAAACACAAAACCAAACGGCCCCGTTATGTGGGCCGTCCCGCAGCGGCGTCCCCCGCAGTGGGCACGGTGGCGCAGCATAACCAGCAGCAACAGGCCTTGGTGGGGGAGGCGTTGTCGAAATAAATCCCTGACGACCCACTTTTCAAAGGCATGAAACAAAAACCACAAACAACCCCCAAAGCCAAAAGGTCCAATCAAAAAGAGCCACAATCCATCGATGGTGGCTCTTTTCTATGGATGGCTTTTGACGGTCAAACTGGTTTGACCAATTTTAATCATCCTGCACTTCGGCGCGGGTGTTGCGACGGAATTCATAGGCAACTTCTTCGATACGATCAAAAATCTTTTTCATGCGCTGTTCTTTGTCCTCTAAAAAAGCCTTCTTCTCTTCGTAGTCGGCGTTAAAGGCTTTGCGCTCTTCATGAAGGCGCTCTTCCATATCCTGAATATCTTTCTGACGCATACGCAGGACTTTTTCACGGGCGGCAAGGGTGGACTCACGCTCTTCCAATACCTGTTCCCAGCTGCTGAGATCAGAGACGTTTTTGGTTTCCAAAGGTTTGATATCCACGGGCTTGGTTTGCATAATGGGTTCCTCAATAGGGGGTTCGTTGTGAATCATGGAAGGCTCTTTTGTATCATCCGAAGAAGGTGAAATGGCTTCAGGCTCTTCTGTTTTTATGGTAGAGAAAGATAAAAAAGATGTATCGTGTCCTTCCTCATCTTTTTGTGGGGCTTCCGGAATGATGGCGATGGTTCTTTCTGCCAGATCGTGAAGGGCTGTTTCCATATCCTGCTCTTCGTCATCGGTCATTTGGGATTCTGCAGCCATCAGAATGGTTTCTGCTTCGGGATCTACCGTGTTGTTGCTTTTGTTGTCGTCATCAAATCGATAATAGCGCACTGTGGCTTCTGCAGGGTTATCATTTTTTTGCAAAGGAAATTTTTTATCAATCAAACTGGATAGCTTATTTTTCATAGTGACCTCTTGGGATAGGGGTTCGGTGGACATTACCAAGGATGGCATAGTAAAAATGCGATCCCAATCCTCGTTTGTGATTTCAACGGTACTGGGATCATCTTTCGGGACATTGCGGCAGGGGACATTGAGCTTTGCACACGCCGCCATAACCCGAAACACTTGATCGTCATGTGGGTAAACCCAAACATGACGGTCTTGGTCATACAAAAACAAACGCGAAAGAAGATCACGGTCCTGAGAAAAAAAAGAAGGATCAGAAAGGTTCATTTTTAATATTCATTTATAATATTTTAATCTTTTACCACAATCAAACACAAAAAGCAATAACTTTTTAATTAAAGGCAAAATCAAAAAAACGGGTGAAATCAACTCTGAAGTGCAACATCCCGAAGATAGGCGTTGAGAGCCTGCTGGGGTGTTTTATAGCCCAAGCATTTTCTGGGCGTATTGTTCATGATATCGACGATGCGGTCAAGGTCTTCTTGCGAGAGTTTTGATATGTCTGATTTTTTTGGTATCCATCGGCGCAGTTGGCCATTGGTATTTTCCACGGCCCCCTTTTGCCAAGGGCTGTGGGGCTTGCAAAAATAAGTAACCATTTCCGTATCTTGCGTAAGTTTTTCGTGATGGGCAAATTCGGTGCCTCGGTCATATGTGATGGATTTTTTCATGACTTTGGGCAGGGATTCCAGTTTCATTTTGATGCCTTGCATCACTGTATCTGTATGTTTTGATGTGTTTTTTATGGCAAAGGTGTAGCGCAGAACCCGCTCGACCAAAACGGCCACGTTGCCCCCTGGGTTGATGATCAAATCGCCCTCAAAATGGCCGATTTCCGAGCGATTGTTGGCCTTTTCTGGGCGTTCCGACAGCGGGATCAGGTTTTGAATCCTTGATTGACGTTTTTTCCGCAACCCTTTGGGAATCCTTTTTTTATGATGTCTTTTCAATAGGGTATAGAGTTTAAGGCGGCGTCCATGGGGGCTGTAAATGAATTTGTAAATTGTTTCGGCGCAAACATAGTGTTCATGATTGTTTTTTCTAAGAAAACCAGAGATTTCATGGGGGGTCCAGAACAGACGCAGTTTTTCAATGACAAAAGCCTGAAAGTCTTGATTGCTGAAAAGTATAGATTTTTTTCGTTTTTGTCGTCCGTTGGAGCGGCTTTGGGCATCTTGGGGGAGGTAGCCCCATTTCCAATGGGCGTTTCGTTTGATTTCACGGCTCAGTGTGCTGGGGCTGCGTCCCAGATTGCGGGCGATTTCGCGTAGAGAGATGCCTTTTTGCAGGCCCCGATCGATGGAAATTCTTTCTTCTTCTGTCAAATGGGTGTAGAGTGTCATGGCAACGATCCTTTGGATAAGTGTTTGATTGACCTATCTTTATGGATCGTTGCACAGTGTGTTTCAAGAGGTTTTTCACCATTATCCGCGAACCCGAGGGCTTGCCTCAAGGGCCCTTCGGGCCGCCTGCGGCGGTGCTTCGCACCCTTGAACCAATCCCTCGGGTCCACGAACCAAAAACCATAAACCC
>JBJTVN010000188.1:0-5721 GCA_046081225.1 Alphaproteobacteria bacterium | reverse complement strand
AAGCTATACTTATTATCCCTTAAAGACGGCAGGGCTGAAGGGGGCGCTGCATCATCTGCCCTATACGCTGCGGGTTTTGCTGGAAAATGTGCTGCGGAAAAGCCCCCATGTGGCGGCGGATGTGGCGGCCTTTGATGCGTGGCTGCGGGATAAAGCCTCCACGCATGAGTTGGCCTATAGCCCCGCCCGCGTCCTGATGCAGGATTTTACCGGCGTTCCCGCCGTTGCGGACTTGGCGGCCATGCGCGATGCCCTGAAAACCTTGGGCGGGGATCCCGAAACCATTAACCCCCTGTGCCCTGTGGATTTGGTCATTGATCATTCGGTGATGATTGATCATTTTGGCACACAGGATGCCTTTCAGAAAAACGTGGATTTGGAATTTGAACGCAACGAAGAGCGATACAGCTTTTTGCGTTGGGGCCAAACGGCGTTTCGCAATTTCCGCGTTGTGCCCCCTGGCACGGGCATTTGTCACCAAGTGAATCTGGAATATCTGGCCCAAGTGGTGTTTGTGGACCCTGAAACCCAAACCGTTTACCCCGACACCGTGGTGGGGACCGATTCCCACACCACCATGATCAATGGTCTGTCCGTTCTGGGATGGGGCGTGGGCGGGATCGAGGCTGAAGCTGCCATGCTGGGTCAGCCCGTGTCCATGGTGATTCCCGAGGTTGTGGGTTTTGAACTGACGGGCACCCTGCTCGAGGGGGCCACGGCCACGGATTTGGTGCTAACCGTCACCCACCTGCTGCGGAAAAAAGGGGTGGTGGGCAAATTTGTTGAATTTTACGGCGCGGGCCTGTCCCAACTGACCTTGGCGGATCGGGCCACCTTGGCCAACATGGCCCCCGAATATGGGGCCACCTGCGGGTTTTTTGCCATTGACGAGGAAACACTGCGCTATCTGGCCATGACGGGCCGCAGCGCAGAGCAGATCGCGCTGGTCAAAGCCTACGCCCAAACCCAACACCTGTGGCGCGATGATGCCCACGTGCCGATTTACACCGACACCCTGCGTTTGGATTTGGCCACGCTGCAGACGGCCTTGGCGGGCCCCAAGCGTCCCCAGGACCTGCTGCCCCTGTCGCACGTGTCATCCCAATTTCATGAAACGGATTTTGCCGCCCTGTCTGGCCGCACAACCCAGATCTCTAGCCCGCTGGCGGGATCGCCAGAGCCCATCAGGGATGGGGCGGTGGTCATTGCGGCCATCACCAGCTGCACCAACACATCCAACCCCGCCGTTATGCTGGCCGCGGGCTTGGTGGCGCAAAAGGCCCGCGCTTTGGGATTAACCCGAAAGCCTTGGGTGAAAACCTCCTTGGCCCCAGGCAGTCAGGTGGTGACGGATTATTTGGCCAAAGCCGGCCTGCAGGGGGATTTGGATGCCTTGGGCTTTACGTTGGCGGGGTATGGATGCACCACTTGCATCGGGAACTCGTGCCCCTTGCCAGATGCTGTGGAAGCCGCCATCAAAAAAGATGACCTGCTGGTGGGCGCGGTCCTGTCGGGGAATCGGAACTTCGAGGGGCGGATTCATTCCCTCGTCAAGGCCAACTATCTGGCCAGCCCCCCGTTGGTGGTGGCCTATGCCCTGATGGGGACTTTGACGAAGGATTTGAAAACCGAGGCCCTGGGCACCGTCAATGGCCGTGATATTTTTCTGCGCGATATCTGGCCCACCAATGCGGAAATTGCGGATGTTATGGCCCGCTGCGTCACGCCAGACATGTTCAAAACCCGCTATGGCAGGGTTTTTGAAGGATCGCCCGAATGGCAACGGATTCAGGTGCCCACGGGAAAAACCTACGCTTGGGATCACAACAGCACCTATATCCAAAATCCGCCCTATTTTGTGGGGATGACCATGGACACCCAGCCGCTGGCCGATATTCGGGGCGCCAGACCCTTGGCCATTTTGGGGGACAGTGTCACCACCGATCACATTTCCCCAGCGGGCAACATCAAAGACAGCACCCCCGCAGGGCTGTATTTGAAACACAAAGGCGTCACACCCCAAGATTTCAATTCCTACGGGGCGCGGCGGGGCAATCATGAGGTCATGATGCGCGGCACCTTTGCCAACATCCGTCTGCAAAACGCCATGCGGCCAGAAACGCAGGGCGGTGTCACCAAAATCATGCCCGCTGGCCAAGATGCCACCATTTACGATGCGGGTATGCATTACCAAACCCAAGGCACACCCCTGATCATTCTGGCCGGCAAAGAATACGGCACGGGGTCCAGCCGCGACTGGGCCGCCAAGGGCACCCGCCTGTTGGGGGTCAAGGCCGTGATTGCCGAAAGTTTCGAGCGTATTCACCGATCCAACCTGATTGGTATGGGTGTTCTGGCACTGGAATTCACAAACGGACAAAGCTGGAAAAGCCTGTCGCTGCGGGGGGATGAAACCTTTGATCTGGCGGGCGTTGCCACCCTGAAGCCCCGTGCCACCATCACCCTCAGCATTCACCGCACCGACGGCACCACCACAACCACCCCCCTGCTGGCCCGTATCGATACGGACGAGGAAATGGCCTATTTTGTCAATGACGGCATTTTGTCCTATGTTTTGCGGCAGTTGGCGGTATCGGGAAAGGCGTGAGGAAGACCCCTCACGCAATCCTCTGAAAGGTGGTGTTTGTTACCCTGTAAACAACCCCCCATTGATGTGCAGGGTGGTGCCAGTGACATAGCCAGCCTCGCGAGAGGCCAGAAACACCACACCGGCGGCGATATCATCGGGGGTGCCCATGGTTTTTAGGGGGATTTTGGAAAGAATAGCCTGTTTCTGATCCTCGTTCAGGGCGTGGGTCATGTCCGAGGCTATGAAACCCGGGCAGAGGGTATTAACACAAATCCCCCGCGGGGCGACCTCGAGGGCCAAGGCCTTGGCAAAGCCCGCCAGTCCGGCTTTGCTGGCCACATAGTTGGTTTGGCCGGCATTCCCCGTGGACCCCACAACAGATCCGATCATAATCATGCGGCCATAGCGGGCCTTCATCATGGGCTTTAGGGCCGCCCGTGATAACCGCATGACGGCGGTCAGGTTGACGGCCAGAACGGTTTCCCAATCCTCGTCCGATTGCCGCATCAACAAACCATCACGGGTCAAGCCGGCATTGTTCACCAGAATCTCGATGCCGCCCCCCAAGGTTTCCACCGCCTGATCCATCAGGGTTTGGGCCGCGCTGGGCTGGGCCAAATCAGCGGCAATCACGTGGGCGCGGGCGCCCAGTTCGGCCTGTAGGGCATGCAAAGACCCTTCGTTACGGCCCGTCAGAACAACATGGGCCCCCTGATGGTATAGGGCGCGGGCGATGGCTTGTCCCAAACCGCCAGAGGCTCCAGTCACAAGGGCGCGTTGATTGCTGAGATCAAACATTATGGGGACTCCAAAAGGCTTAAAGGGAAGATGACGACGGGGACGATACAGGCGCAAAAGACCCATTCCCTGACCCCCCCGTGGGCGGCGTCGTGGTGGGGGCAGAGGATGGCGCCGCCGCCTGTGCTTTGGGGGCAGGGGTGGCCCCCAAAAAACGTTTTAAATCTTTGGCCAGACTGCTCAGACGATGCACGGCGGCATTGGATTTGACGGCATCGGCGGAATGTTCCAGCAAAACAACCGCCAAACGGCCAATGCGGAAACTGACGGCCTGCAGCATTTCATAAAGGGATTTCAGGCCCGCAGGGCTTTGGGATAATTGAGTATTGAGTTGTTGGGTGTCTGTTTGCAGGGATTCATTGTTTTTCTGAAGGCTTTTGACCGTTTCATGACAGGCCTGTAAGTACCCCGTCAAAACGCCCGTTTCGTGGGCCAAGGTGAGGGAGACTTCGTCATACTGCTGGCGGATTTGGGAAAATTGATGGGTGGCCTGCTCCACAGCCTTTTCTGGTTCGTGATAGGACAGCAAGGTTAAATTATGCTGCAACATGGCCACATCCTGACAAAAGCCCTGCAGGGCGCGTATGAGGTCCTGAAAGCGGTCTGTGGCCATACTTAGATTATACAGCTTGACGTCCAAACGTTTAGTGTCTTGGTGGTGGCGGCCCATTTTGCGCAAAATCTGGCCGCAAAGGGTGGCCATATCCTGATATTCCGTCATCATATCATGGATGTTCAGCGCAGCCTTTTGGATGCTTTGGCGCGTTTGATCGGCCAATTCCCCTGTTTCCACGGATTTGGCATGATCAAAGGTTTTGCGGCGCATGAAATCTTCGGTGAATCCAAAGACTTCCTCGAGCAGTGCCGCCAGCTCTTCCGATTTTTCTGCTGGTATGGCTCCTAGAGGTGTCCCGCCAGCCATCGCAGGCATTTGGGTAGCCACGGCAGGGGCAACCGCAGAGGATGCGGGCGTAGAGAGGGCGCGTTTGGCTTCTTCCTCAATCTTTTGGTCAATGTGCACGAGCAGGGCCTGAATGGCGCGGGCCAGAACACCGATTTCGTCGTGACGGGCGTGGCCGGGGACTTCGGTACGCTTACGGGTTAAAAAGGCGTGGCTGGTGTAACTGGTCAGGGCCCGCAGAGGTTTTTCCAGCATTCTTTGGATGTAAAAAAAGGCAAAAACGGCCACCCCAACGGAAAAAAGGGCCGAGAGGACCAGCAACATGGACACTTTGTTGAAACGCTCAATCAACCGCTCGGACCCCTTGGGTTTCAAAACAGACCACGACAATCCGGCCAAGGGATTCATGGCATCTGTATCCAGAAAATCCTGATTCAAGGTGGTAACCAGGGCGCCGCGCTCTTGAATGCTGCCGGCCAGCGTTTCAAATTCCCCAAAAAAGCCAGAGATGTTTTGACCCAAAGCCTCCAGCGCGGGTTTGATCTTTTCAGGGGCATTCTGCTGCATCTGCAACAGACTATCGTCCAACGTTAAAAAATGTTCCCGCACCAAAGCCAGATCCGATGGATTTTCAAAGGCCTGATAGCGAACCATGGCCAATTTGGCTTTGGTTAACACCAATTGAAAATCCAAAAGACGATCCTGAACCGCTCCATCTTTGGGCCCCAATTGACCCATGGCGCTTTTGATGCTGTCTTCTAAGTCGGACAGGGTTTCTTTGGTGTCTTTTTTAGGCGCGGGGGGCAGGCGTAAATCCACCTGATCAATGGTTTTCAGGGATTCTAACGATTCCTGAAAGGCCGCAAGTTTACTCAGCGCGGCCTCAAGCTTTTCCTGCCAATCCACATTGCCGGATTGTTTTAACATCAGCTCTAGGGCGTTTTTGTATTCGGTGTTGCGTTTTTCAAAGGTCTGGTAATCGGCGGCCTTGCGTGAGGCGATGGCCCTTTGGGCGGATTCTTTCCACGGGGTATAGCGCTGGTGCAGATGGTTGCCCTGAAAAACATCCACGGTGCGGCCTTCTTCGGTAACAAAATACCGATAGCCCGAAAGGGACGACCATCCCCACGCCACCACGGCCACGGTGACCAAGGCCAGCAGAAACATCACCATATGCATGGCCACAAGGCGCTGGGTCAACGACAAACGTTTCAGGATCATGAAGCCTTTCCCCTTTTTTGCCACCATACCCATGTTTATCCTTGATGGCAAGGCGCAAGCCAAAGGAATCCAGGGCAATCGCATTAGAATCTAGCTAAAATTCGCAAAAAGATTTAAATAGGCAGCAAGATCCCATGAGAAGGAGTTTTGCATGCTAAAGCATATGCGCGAGTACATTGAAAATATTGAGGATCCGAGGCGTGGCAATGCG
>JBJTVN010000187.1:0-3316 GCA_046081225.1 Alphaproteobacteria bacterium | reverse complement strand
AAAAGCTACCCATTCCCCCACAACTCAAAAAAACCTAAAGCGGACATTCTTAATTTGCTCAAAGCGGACATTTCTAATTTGCTTTGACAACATAACACAAAAAAGTTGACTATTTTCCTCAACATTGATACATTGGCATAGACTATGGGAAAACCATAGGATGAAAAAAACCTTGGAGATTGCTTTATGCTCAATGAAAAAATCATTTCCTCCTCTGGCCGTGCGGAGGTTCAGGCGGACCCCGGCCTGCGGGCCCATATGATTCGCGTTTACAATAACATGTTTGTGGGCCTTCTGCTCACCGCCTTGGTGGCCTATTTCACATCACAATCCCCAAGCGCGGTGACGTTCATCGCTGGCAATGGCCTGATTCTGGGCTTGGTGATGCTGGGTATGGCCATTGGGTTTAGCTTTCTGGTCAACCGTTTGCCTTATGCGGGGCTGCAGCTTTACTTCTATGGATTTGCCGCCCTTTTCGGGGCCTTAACATCGGTATATCTGGTGGTTTATACGGGGGAGAGTGTTGCTCGCGCCTTTGTGATGACCTCCGCCCTTTTCGGGGGCCTCAGCCTTTATGGTTACACCACAAAGCGTGATCTCACCTCCATGGGCACCTTTTTGAACGTAGGCCTTTGGGTTTTGATCATTGGCTCTTTGATCAACGCCTTTATTTTCCAAAGCAGCGCGGCCTCCATGGCCATGAGTGCCATTTCTTTGGTGATCTTTACGGGACTCACCGCCTATGACACCCAAAAAATTCGGGATTTGTACTACAGCGGTGTGGGGCACGAGGATCTGCAGAAACTCTCCATCGCAGGGGCTCTAACCCTGTATCTGGACTTTATCAACATGTTTTTGGCCATGCTGCGTTTGTTTGGCAATCAGCGCAACTAATCTGGTTTCAATACCCAAAAGGGCAGGGGGCTCAGCGGTTAACCGCTGGCCCCCGCCGCTTTTAAAATCCCCTGAATGGTCAAATCCAGCACACTGGGAATACGCAGGGCAGGGGCAAACAGGGGGGCAATGCCCCCTGTGGCGATCACGGTGGGGGACGTGCTTGGGAAAACCTCCGCGTTCAGGCGGTGCAGCAATCCCTCGATCATGGACAGATACCCATAATATAACCCCGATTGCATGGCATCCTGTGTGGTTTTTCCCAAAACCTTGGGCGGCGGGGCTAGGGCAATCATGGGCAATTTGGCCGCTGCGTGGGCCAGAGCCCGCAAAGAGACCTCTGGCCCTGGCACAATCAGCCCCCCCGCGTAAGCCCCATCCGCCGTCACCACATCAAAGGTGGTGGCCGTGCCAAAATCAATCACAATGACGGGGGCCCCATAAAGCGCCTTGGCCGCCGCTGCATTCACCAACCGATCCATCCCCACCGTTTCCGGATGGGGCAAATCGATGGGCAAGCCCACGTCCTGCGCCGTTAAAAAATGCGCTGGTTCTGGGCAAAAAGCCGCCACCATCTCTGTTAAAACGCGATCCAAAGCCGGCACCACGGAACATACCACCACACGGCGCACATCGCCCAAAGCAAATCCCTTCAGGGCCAACATCCCCGATAATGATCCCCATAACACATCCGCCGTGGTGCGGGTGTCTGTGGGCATGCGCACCTGGGCCACAATCTCAGGGCCATGACATACGGCAAACACGGTGTGGGAATTGCCCACATCAACGGCCAACACCATCAGGCATCTTCCGTTTGGGCTGGCAGCGCCACGTTGGTGTAAACCGTCTGCACGTCGTCATTATCCTCCAACACGTCCACCAGCTTGGCCAACGTGGCGGCATCGTCGGGGGACAGGGTGACGAGGGCCTCAGGCACCCAAATGCGTTTGGCCTGCAAAGGATCCCCGTAGTGGGCCCCAAGGGCCGAGGCCACATGATGCAAATCATCGGCATGGGTGGTGATCAGATAATGGCCCTCATGGGCCTCTAGATTTTCCGCACCGGCCTCAACCGCCGCCTCGAACATGGGATCAAAGGGGGCGACGGTTTCGGGATACACAATCTCCCCCACATATGAAAACAGAAAACTCACCGATCCCGTTTCGCCCAAGCTGCCGTTATATTTGCTAAAGGCCGCGCGGACCTCTGACGCTGTGCGGTTGCGATTGTCCGTCAGGGTTTCCACAATCACCGCCGATCCCTTGGGGCCATAGCCTTCATAGCGGATGCTGACGTAATCGTCCCCCACACCCACCTCGGATGCCCGTTTGATAGCCCGATCAATGTTATCTTTGGGCATATTGTGTCCCCGTGCCTCCGCCAAGGCGGCCCGCAAGCGGGGGTTTTTGGACGGATCGGGATCCCCCTGTTTGGCGGCCACGGTGATTTCTTTGATCAGCTTGGTAAACAGTTTTCCGCGTTTGGCATCTTGGGCGCCTTTGCGGTGCATAATGTTTTTAAACTGGGAATGGCCAGCCATTGTGTTGATCTCTGATATCCTGTAAAATGCTTTTGTTTTTTGCCATATCCCCTTGACGTTGACAAGTCCTTATGCTCTAGTTAAGGAGACGAACATAGTAAATTTAACAGGGAGATTTAGCAACTAGCATGAGAATTTTTCTTGATCTCCCTTAATCTGTCTTAGCTTGAAATTAAAGCATAAAAATCTTCAAAAAAAGGGGTCTCTTGTGACAAAGCTAATTGATTTTTTTCATAAAAATTTTATTTTTGATCGACGTACCATTCAATTATCAAATCATATCCTATCTTTATTAGAAACCAATACGACACTACTCGATGTTGGTTGTGGTGATGGCACCATCGCCTCAATCATTGCTTCTAACAACAAAAAAATTGAAGTTTATGGTATCGATGTTTTAATAAGAGAAAAAACAAAAATCCCTGTAACTCTTTTTGATGGAGAACATATTCCTTTTCCTGACTCTTCTTTTGATTACATTAGCTTTATTGATGTTTTACATCATACTCATACTGCAGAAGAATTACTATCCGAATCCCTGCGCGTTGCTAGAATGGGTGTTATTATCAAAGATCATATTTGCAAAAACAAATTAGACTACCTATTTCTGAAATTCATGGATGATGTAGGAAACAAACGTTTCAAGATTGCCTTACCATACAATTATCTCTCCAAAACTGAATGGCAACAACTGTTTAAGAAAGTTCATGCAAAAGTTCAAAAATCCATTCTAAATCTTAATTTATACCCCTATCGACTGAACTCTAGCTTTATAGGTTTGGATGTGTTATCAGGTGTGTATGAATAAGAATAAGATTCTGGATTTAACAGAGCGCAGCGTCCTGATCAAACGGCACAGGACGGAGCGGGATGGTCGTGTTC
>JBJTVN010000186.1:0-10198 GCA_046081225.1 Alphaproteobacteria bacterium | reverse complement strand
GCCTCAGGGCGGTGTGATGGTCAGGTTTTGGTCACAGAGGATACGCTTGGACTTTTTCCTGATTTTAAACCTATATTTGCAAAGCAATACAAAAACTTAGGCGTTGATATTCAATCTGTAGCTGAAGTATACGCCAACGCGGTCCGATCGGGCCAGTTTGATCCCAAACACGGGTAAGGCAAACAGTATGCCCATAATCCGCGGCCTTTTGTTTCATGGCGTTTTGCTGGTTTGGACGTTGCTTTTGGGGTGTGTGTCGTTGCCCCTGTATGCGGCGCCTAAGGTTTTACCTTGGGTTCAGCGGCTTTGGTCTTGGGGGGCCTTGCAATGTTTAAAATACGCTGCGGGTTTGGATGATCGCATTCAGGATCCTGAGGGGGTTTTGAACAAAAGACCCACCCCCGTTTTGTTTGTGTCCCGCCATCATTCCGCATGGGAAACCATTGCCTATAATGTTCTTTTGTCCCCCAAGCCCACGTTGCGGTTTGTGTTGAAAAAAGAGCTGCTCTCTCTGCCACTGTTCGGGTGGTATTTACGCCGCGTGGGCATGATTGCGCTGAATCGCCGTCAGGGGGCCGATGCCCTGCGCCACCTAAAAGCACAAGTCAAGCGCACCATCCAAAACACACACGATATTGTGATGTATCCTGAGGGCACCCGAACAGATGTCAACAGCCCCCCCGTCCTACAACGTGGCATCATTGCGGCCTACGAGGCCGCAGGGGTTCCCGTCATCCCCATCACCCTAGATTCAGGACGCTTTTGGCCCAAAAACAGCCTGAAAAATACCCGGGCACCATCACCGTGCGCATTCACAACGTGATTCCCCCTGGATTACCAAGGGAGGTGTTTTGGGAGCAAATTCAAAAAGCGTTAAGCGAAAGCATCACCTAAAGCCCCCCCCAGCGCCACCATCTCTGTGTCCTGAATGTATAGGGTCTGCAGGTGCCGCAGGGTGCTGAGGGCATAATCCAAATTCGGGCCAGATTGGCCGTGGGCGGTTTTGATGATGCGGGCTTGCTCGGTCAAAGGGAGCGTGCCAACGTATTGTTCATGGGCGGGGTTGACGGTAAAACACAACGCCTGCACCGTTTCAGGCCCCCCGTTTAACACCACGGGCAGACTCTGGGGCAAATAGGCCTGTGTGATCATTTCCCGATTCCAGACGGCTTCAAAAATGGGATAGGCATGCTCTTCGGGCAGTTTATACGCGATGCCATCACAAAAGCCCCCCTGATCCAGCGACAGCACCAAACCCGGATTGTCTTTAGTGCCGCGATAAACAATCGAGGCCATGCAAAAACTGCGATGATAGCCACGCAGGCGGGCGGCCTCTTTCCGAACGTACGGAAAGGGGAAATCCCACATCAACGAGCCATAGGCAAAAATCCAGCACTGTGTCGGGCTGGTGAAATAATCGTTTTTGTTCAGCATCTGATGATTATAAACAGCGCCAAACGGCTGGGGCAAGAAAAATAAAAGGAAAAAGTCTTGCCCCAAACATGCTGGCCCTAACGCCCCGATGACCGGCGTCGTCCGCCGCCAAAGCTGCGGGTGCCTTGGCCGTGGGCACTGTGACCTTCACGACGTTGGCCATAACCGCCACCGCCACCACCGCTGCGTCGTCCGCCTCCGTATCCCCCACCGCCGCCCGAGCGTGTGCGCGTGCTGCGGGGAAAGGGCTCTGGATCGCTGTTGTTGGCGTTGGGGTCCATCAATTTCTGAATGGCCCGCCATTTGCCTTTGTCGCTGGGGGCCACCATGCACAGGGCTGATCCTGTGGTGCCCGCCCGTCCTGTGCGCCCGATGCGGTGAATGTAATCCTCGGCACACTGGGGCAGATCATAATTGATCACATGGGCAATGTGGGGAATATCCAATCCCCGCGCCGCCACATCCGTGGCCACCATCACCGTGTAATCTTGACGACGAAAGGATTGAATCACCCGATCCCGATGGTTCTGCCGCAAATCCCCATGCAGGGCCCCTGCGCGGTGGTTGGCCGCTTTGAGTTTATCCGCCAGATGCTCCGCGCCCCGTTTGGTGTTCACAAACACGATGACAGAGCCATCCCGCCGCTCCAATTCCCCCAGCAGGTGATCATATTTTTCATGTTCCTGCATAAAGGCGCTGTCCTGATCCACCGTCAGGGCGGGCTTCATGCTTGAGCCAATGGCAATCCGTTCGGGTTTAATCAAATACGCCTGCGCCACCTTTTCGATGGTTTTGGATAATGTGGCGGAAAAAAGCAGCGTTTGCCGCGGACTTTGCATAACGCCAACAATGGCCTGTAAGTCTTTCCCAAAGCCCATATCCAGCATCCGGTCCGTTTCATCCAATACCAAAAACGATGCCTGATCCAGCGATAGGGTGCCCCGCCGCAAATGATCATGAATGCGCCCGGGGGTGCCCACGATCAAACGGGGACGGGCCCGCAACTGGGCCATTTGCTTGCCCATGGATTCACCGCCAATCAGCAGGGCACTGCGCAGTCCATTGATCTCTTTCAAAAGGGGTTTGATGGATGCCAAAACCTGCGCCGCCAATTCCCGCGTGGGGGCCAAAACCAAGGCATGGGCCGCAGGATTGTGCATCAAATACGTCACCATAGGCAGCGCAAAGGCCAAGGTTTTTCCTGTCCCTGTTTGGGCCGTGCCCAAAATATCACGCCCCCCTAGAGCCAGGGGAATGACCTCTTGTTGAATGGGGGTGGGGGTGATCAGGTTCAGGGCCTGAAGATTTTTGTGCAGCGCAGTTGGTAAATCAAAATCAGAAAAGTGTGTCATAAACGGGGTCTTTCGCAAAAGGAAACATTTAAAAAAAAACCGCTGTTTTTCCGTCGTTCATGCTTCAGGGGTGGGGCCTTGGGGATGGTATCCGCAAGACATCAGGGATTGCCCCCTGTTTTGTCCCAACCCTCGCGTTCAAAGCACCTATACGGAAAACAAAAAGGTTTTTTTCAAAAAACCCACAGGCCGCAGCAGCGCATCGAAACCTCTTTCACGTTCAGCACCAACGAACATAAAAGGGAATGTCGTGCCCCATCAGACGCAAGCGCAAAAATAAAAAGACCAAAGAATGAGGGTGACCTTTTGAAAGACCACCCCCGAATGAAAACATTAAAGCGGTGATATCAAGAAAAAACTACTCGTTGAGCAATTTCAGATTAACGGCAGAGGTTTTGCCCTTGTTGGTGGCCAATTCGTATTCCACGCGTTGTCCATCGGGCAGGCTGTTCAAACCCGCACGCTCCAGCGCGGTCATATGAACAAACACATCTTTATCCTCGCCATCGGGGCGGATAAAACCATATCCCTTGGTGGGGTTAAACCATTTGACAGTACCTTTAGCCATAACAGATCCTTTCATTGCTTGGCATGTTGCGGGAACAATCCCAGAGAGAGAAACCTAAACCAGTCAACGCGCCAGCAATGTAACGTGCTGTTTATACGACACCACAGCGGAGTGTTAGTGGGTAGAAGGTAACTGAAAGAGATGCTATCATACTCTCCAACAAAGTCAATCCCCTCCTTAGGTTTAAAATGCAAATTCTTTCTGAACGCGCGGATATTCATCATGTTCTGGAAACCTTGGTGGGGAAAACCTTGGCCTTGGTGCCCACCATGGGGGCGTTGCATGATGGACATCTGGCCCTGGTGCGTCATGCCCAGACGCTGGCGGATGCTGTGGTGGTGACGATTTTTGTGAATCCCTTGCAGTTTGGTCCGGCGGAGGATTTTGATCGGTATCCCCGCACCCTGAATCAGGACCTCAGGGCCCTTCACCCCCTTGGGATTGCGGCTGTTTATGCGCCGGCGGCTTTGGGTATGTATCCTGAAGGCCCCCCCCTAACCCGTATCCATAATCCCATCATGGGGTCCGTATTGTGCGGGGCCCACCGGCCAGGCCATTTTGATGGTGTTTTAACCGTGGTGATGAAGCTGTATCAGCGCTTTCGCCCCCACGTCATGGTGTTTGGGGAAAAGGATTATCAGCAATACCTGATGATTCACACCATGATGCGGGATTTGGATGTGCCCGTTCATATCGCCAGCCTGCCAACCCAGCGGGCCGAGGATGGTCTGGCCCTGTCCTCCCGCAATGCTTATTTGACGCAGGATCAGCGGGCGATTGCCCCCCATGTGTATCAAACCTTGTGTCAATTAAAAGATGCCCTGATCCAAAACCCCAACGATGCCCAAAACATCCTTGAGCGCGGCCGCCAACGCTTGCACCAAGGGGGCTTTGAAAAGGTTACGTATTTAGAGGCCCGAACTCTGAGCGATCTTTCTCCGTGGCAAGGCCCCCCAACCCCTGGGCGCCTGTTCGTTGCCGCCCATCTGGGGGGGGTGTGCCTGATTGATAACATCGCGATTTAGGACAAGACTTTCTCAATATCTTTGCTATAAAGTGGGGGCGTCATACTTACAAAAACAGCCAGAGATTGCATTATGAAAAAAATTATCGTAAAAAACCCCATTGTGGAAATGGACGGGGATGAAATGGCCCGCGTGATGTGGGATTTGATCAAGGAAAAATTGATACACCCTTATTTGGACTTGCCCATTGATTATTATGATTTATCCATCCAGTCGCGGGATGCCACCAACGATCAGGTGACCATTGATTCCGCGCTGGCCACCCAAAAACATGGTGTGGCCATCAAATGCGCCACCATCACCGCGGACGAGGCGCGGGTGGCGGAGTTTGGCTTAAAAAAAATGTGGGCCTCCCCCAACGGCACCATTCGGAATATTTTGGGGGGCACCGTGTTTCGGGAGCCCATCATCATCAAAAACGTTCCCCGTCTGGTCCCCGGCTGGAACCATCCCATTGCCATTGGGCGTCATGCCTTTGGGGATCAGTATAAGGCCACGGATTTTCTGGTGCCCAGTGCAGGCACCCTGACCATCACCTTCACCCCCAAAGATGGCAAAGGGGACGTCATTGCCCATAAGGTTTATGATTTTGAATCCCCCGGGGTGGCCATGGCCATGTACAATTTGGATGACTCCATTCGGGGGTTTGCCCGTTCGTGTTTGAATTATGGCCTGCATCGGGGATGGCCAGTGTATTTGTCCACAAAAAACACCATTTTGAAAAAATACGATGGCCGTTTTAAAGATATTTTTCAGGATGTTTTTGATGCGGAATTCAAAGACGCCTTCGCTGAAAAAAACATTACCTATCAACACCGTTTGATTGATGACATGGTGGCCTCGGCCCTACGGTGGGATGGGAATTTTGTGTGGGCGTGCAAAAATTATGATGGGGATGTGCAATCGGATTCCGTGGCGCAGGGGTTTGGGTCCCTTGGTCTGATGACCTCTATCCTGCTGACCCCCGATGGCAAAACCGTGGAAAGCGAAGCCGCCCATGGCACCGTCACACGCCACTTTCGCCGTCACCAGCGGGGTGCGGAGACCTCCACCAACCCCATTGCGTCCATTTTTGCGTGGACCCGTGGCCTGTGGCACCGTGGCAACATGGACGGGAACGAGGCGTTAAAGGCCTTTAGCCAAACCCTAGAGGAAACCTGCATCGCCACCGTGGAAAACGGGGAAATGACACGGGACATGGCCCTGTTGATCGGGGAAAGTCAAACGTGGCTGAACACCCAAAACTTTATCGGGGCCATTGCGCGGAATTTTGAAAAAAGGATGGGGTGAGGGTATCCACCACCACCATCTGTTTTTCGCCTGTTTTCCGGTCTTTGATCTGAACCACGCCCTCTTTTAAATCCCGTGGCCCCACAACAATCTGGGTGGGCATCCCCATCAGGTCCGCATCATTCAGCTTGACGCCCATGCCCACGTCACGGTCGTCGTACAAAACGGCCTCGCGCCCGCCCATTTGGGCATACACACGATCACACACCTCCACACACGCCGCATCATGGACGCCCAGATTGATCAGCGCATAGCGATAGGGGGCCACCGATTCGGGCCAGAGGATCCCTTTGTCATCGTGACAGGCCTCGATCATGGCCCCCACCAAACGGCCCACACCCAGTCCGTAGGATCCCATAATCACAGGGGCTTGGGTGCCATCATCCAAGGTGACTTTGGCCTGCATAGGGTCACTATAGCGGGTGCCAAAGGTGAAAATATGGCCCACCTCAATCCCCTTGGTTTGTATCAGGGGTTTGCCTGTCCATGTTTTGGGATCATGCAAATCATCGGTGGCGGCATACAAATGGGCGCAATCGTTCAGGGTCAGGGCCGATGTGTCCACATCATGCCACGCGGGATCATAAAATACGCCGCTTTCGCCGTTGTCCGCCAAAACGTGAAATTCATGGCTCAGTTTTCCGCCAATGGGGCCCGTATCGGCGCGAACGGGCATCGCCCGCAGGCCCAAGCGTTGAAACAGGCGCATATAGGCCCCGAAAATTCGGCCATATGTTACGGCGGCGGCGTCCTCTGATACATCAAAGGAATACCCATCCTTCATCAAAAATTCCCGCCCGCGCATCACGCCAAAGCGGGGGCGGATTTCATCGCGGAATTTCCAATGAATCTGATACCACAGTTGCGGCAAGGCCTTGTGCGAGCGCACGTTTTTGCGAAACAAATCCGTCATGGCCTCTTCGGCTGTGGGGCCGTAAATCATGCCGCGGCCGTGGCGGTCCTTCAGACGCAGCATTTCATCGCCGTAACTCTCCAATCGTCCACTTTCCGCCCATAAATCATCGGGTTGCAGGGTGGGAATCAGAATCTCCTGCCCCCCAATGTCATCCATCACCACGCGGATATGATCCGCGATTTTGTTCAGCACCCGCAGCCCCAGCGGCAGCCACGTAGACATCCCCGCCGCCAAAGGCCGAATCAGCCCCGCGCGAATCATCAACTGGTGGGACACAATGCTGGCATCCGAGGGATGCTCTTTCAGGGTGGGAATAAAGGCCGCAGATAGGCGCATCGTGGGACTTTCTTGGGTTAAGAGGCGGGGGAAAAAAGGGTGATCCCCCCCATGTAGGGGTGCAAAACCTCAGGCAGGGGCAAAAGCCGTTCACCATCATAAAAATTTTCCAGTATCGCCGCCAACGTCCGCCCCACGGCCAAACCGGACCCGTTGAGGGTATGGACAAAAGCAGGGGCCCCATTGTCTTCCCGTCGATAGCGGGCGTTCATCCGGCGGGCTTGGAACGTGCCAAAGCGGCTGCAGCTGGAAATTTCGCGGTATTTTCTTTGGGATGGCATCCAGACCTCCAGGTCATATGGTTTTTCTGAGGCAAACCCCATATCCCCCGTGCACAGCAGCATGCGGCGATAGGGCAGCTCCAAACGCTCTAAAATCGTTTCGGCGCAGCGGGTCATGCGCTCGTGCTCTTCGGCGGCTTGCTCGGGCGTTGTGATGCTGACCAGCTCCACCTTGTGAAACTGATGCAGGCGAATCAGGCCCGCCGTGTCGCGCCCCGCTGAACCCGCTTCGGATCGAAAACACGGGGTGTGGGCGGTCAACCGACGGGGCAGATATAGTTCCTGAACAATCGTATCTGCGAAGAAGTTGGTTAAGGGCACCTCCGCCGTGGGAATTAAATAATGTCCCGTGGTGGTTTTAAACTGATCCTCTTCAAATTTCGGCAACTGGCCCGTGCCAAACAGGGCGTGGGCTTGCACCAGATAGGGGGGGGAGACCTCTGTATAGCCATGCTCCTGCGTGTGCACATCCAGCATGAACTGTCCCAAAGCGCGTTCCAGTCTGGCCAGTACCCCCGTCAGCATCACAAACCGTGTACCCGACATTTTCACCGCCGTGGTGGCTTCATACCCCCCTAAAAACTCAGCGATGGTTTCATGGGGGGGGATCGGGTCAAGTGGGACGTATCCCCAGCGGTGTTGTTCCACGTTGTCGGTTTCGTCTTTGCCCTCTGGCACATCGGGCAGGGGGATGTTGGGGACGGCCTGCCAGGCGTTTTGAAAGGCCTCTTCGGCTTGATCCTGCTGGGATTTCAGATTCTCCAGGGTGTCTTTTAAGGTGGCCACGCGGGCCTTGGCGGCCTCTGCTGAGGCTGTATCGCCAGCCTGTAAAAACGCGCCAATGCGTTTGGATAATTGCCCGCGTTCTTCCTGCGCCGCTTGCCACTGGGTTTTTAAAACCCGCACCTGTTGGTCCTTGGCCATTAAATCCGTGGTGATATCGGGGGCCCCGCGCTTTAACAGGGCGGTGCGGAGGCTATCGGGATCTTTGCGCAGAATCTCAGGATCAATCATGCCACGTCCGTCTTTTTTGTTTTCGCGGGAGGGGTGGCGGATTCCAGGGCGGCCACACGGGATTCCAGCGCCACAATCAGGGTGCGCAGGTCCGCCAGTTGTTCCTCGGTCACCAAGTGCCAGGACTTGGCGCAATCGCCCACCTTGTCCTTGATGATGGTTTCCATCTGTTTGCGGAAGGCATCGGCACTTTGAAAGGCACCGCCAGCCATTTTGGCCATATCGTCAAAAAAGTTTTGGTTCATGGGTGTATCCTCTGCTACGTTACGACCTATCTTATAAAACACCGTGCCCCCCATGCAACCCATAAAAGAGATTCTGCTTGGTCCATGGCAATTATTTCATCGTCACCATGGATTTCGCATGGCCGAATCCCTGAGTTACATCACCCTGCTGTGTTTTGTGCCGGTGGTGTTTGTGGCCCTGAGTTTGTTTTCCAGTTTTCATGCCTTTGATGCCATGCGGCTGTATGCCCAAAGTGCCGTTTTGGATTTTTTATCGCCCGAACACCAAACGGTGGTGGAACAGTCCATCAATACGTTTCTGGACAATGCGCAAAATCTGTCTTGGCCTGGGGTTGTGGGGTTAATGGCCACGGCGCTGGCGTTGTTTTTTCATATCGAATCGGCCTTTGAACCCCTGTGGGAAACCCAAAAACGGCGCAGCTTTACCCATCGGGCGTTGTTGTTTTGGGCCCTGTTGACGCTGGGGCCGTTGGGGTTTGGCATGGCCCTTGTGCTCTCGGCGCAGGTCTATGAACAATGGACCCATTGGGGCTTTGGCTGGCCGTTTTTGCATGCCCTGAATCTGTTTGCCATGACCACGGCGGGGTTTTGGGTGTTTTATCGCATGATGCCCAACAGCCCTGTGCCCCCTAAGGCCGCCCTGATGGGGGCCTTGGTCGCCGCGGCTTTGCTGCGGGGGCTCAAGGTATCCTTTGCGTATTATGTGGATCACCTGTCATCCTATAATACCATTTATGGGACGTTGGCCACCATTCCGGTGTTTTTGCTGCTGTTGTATGCCATTTGGATTGTGGTGATTTTGGGGGGATGCGTGACGGTTTTTTGGGAAAAACGGCATGGACATTCCCTTCATCCATAGGGCCTCTTGCACCTCAACACAGGATGTGGCGCTGGCCCTGCTGGCCACTGTGCCCCCCCCGTTTGCTGTGACGGCAGACACCCAAACGGCGGGGCGGGGGCAAAGGGACCGCCTCTGGCACAGCGTCTCCGGCAATCTGCACCTGACCGTGGCTTTGCCGTGGGATGGCGGGGATGCGGATATTCCCGCCTTTGCCCTGTTGCTGGCCAAAACCCTGTGCCACGTCATTCAGGGGTCTATCCCGCAGGCCCGTTTAAAATTGCCCAACGATGTTTATATTGGGGATCAAAAAATCGCCGGCATGATCACCCAGCGCCACGGCAACGCCATGCTGGTGGGCATGGGCGTGAACATCACCCACGCCCCCCTGACAACGGCCACATGCCTTCGCGATCACGGCATCACCATCACGGGGGACAGGGTGGCTAGGGATATTACGCGGGCCCTGCTGGGTCCCTCTCACCCCTAAAAAAAACACCCATAAAAAATGCAAAATGTGACCCACATCACATCACATCACATCACATCATAATGGGGGGGACCAATTGCCAAAAGACCCACATGGCTGACTCAACAACGACCACGACCACGACTGTTATGAGAGATGTTACACAGGTCCTGCAAAGGATCCGCTACGGACAAATCACTAAAGGTTACATAAGGATTAGTAGAGATGGTAAAGTTTCTCATAGAATAGATCAGTCTAACGGCCCACAAGATCCAGAAAAACTCTTGGATCTATACCCCTATCGACTGAACTCTAGCTTTATAGGTTTGGATGTGTTATCAGGTGTGTATGAATAAGAATAAGATTCTGGATTTAACAGAGCGCAGCGTCCTGATCAAACGGCACAGGACGGAGCGGGATGGTCGTGTTC
>JBJTVN010000185.1:0-6898 GCA_046081225.1 Alphaproteobacteria bacterium | reverse complement strand
TGTCCACACAATGACCATAAACCACTAAACGCCAACCAAAACTATGATTATTGATAGGAATCATGCCCCCCTATCACGTTACCCGTTGCAGGCGTCCCCGCTTTTCCGTATAGTCTGGGATATAGAGTGAACCCTCAGCAGGCCATCATGACCCTTGTTTCTGATTCCAATGCCTCCCTGCGCACATCTGAATTGATTGTGAATCTGTTGGATCGTGACCACCACCAAACCATCACCATCCAAAGCTTTTTGGACAGCTTGGGGGACAGGGTGTATGGGTTGGGGATGTTGCTGTGGGTTTTGCCCAACTGCATTCCCATGATCCCAGGTGTGGCCGGTGTGACGGGGGTCATGATTATGATTATGGCCCTGCAAATGGCCCTTGGTCAGGTCACGCCTTGGCTGCCGCGGGCCGTGCGCAATCGCCCCTTGCCCCGCATGAAACTGTTGGAAATTTCCCAAAAGGCCATCCCCAGACTGCGCCGACTGGAAACATTCATCCGCCCCCGCTATCATTTTTTAGACAACCGCGCCATGCGGATTTTCACGGCGCTGGTGATTGTCGTTATGGCTTTTATTTTGTTGTTGCCCATTCCCATTGTGGGCAACATGCCCCCCGCATGGGCCATTGCCCTGCTGTCCATGAGTTTGATTGAACGGGATGGGTTGATTTTGCTTTTGGGTATGGCGGCCTCTGTCGCTGCGACTTATTTTATTTATATCGCATCCGAAGCGGCCATTCATGCGCTCTTTCGGTAACACCGGCCGATGCTACGGGGACTGAAACCCCTCGAAAATTTTTTTCGCCAGTGCTTTGCTGATGGTGGGTGCCCGTTCCAGATCCTGTAACGATGCCTTTTTCACCGCATCGGTGCTGCCAAAATACGACAGCAGGGCCCGCTTGCGGCTGGGCCCCACACCAGCAATATCATCCAGAACGCTCTCGCGCAGGGATTTTTCACGGCGTTTGCGGTGACGGGTTATGGCAAAGCGATGGACCTCGTCCCGCAGGCGTTGCAGGTCATACAAAACGGGGTCGCGGGGATCCAAGGTCATGGGGGGCTTGCTTGGTTGATAAAACACCTCTCGCCCCGCATTGCGATCGGGGCCCTTGGCGATGGCCACCACGGGCACATCCACGGCGTGTTTTTCAAACACCTGCAAAACCGCGCTTAATTGCCCAAGTCCGCCGTCAATCAGCATCAAATCTGGCAAAGGCAGATTCCCCGTTAACCGCCGATGCAGCATCTGGCGCATCATGGCATAATCGTCCCGCGTATCCAGATCCTGTCTGTTCATTTTATAGGTCCGATAGGCCGATGTCTCGAACCCCGCAGGCCCCACCACCACCATGGCCCCCAAAGCGTAGGCCCCCTGTATGTGACTGTTATCATACAGTTCAATGCGTTGGGGGGGATGGGGCAAATCAAAAACCCGACCAATGCGGGCCAGCATATCCTGATGATGGGCCATTTGGGACAAATCGCGGGCCAAGGCTGCCTGCGCATTTTTTAAGCACGCCGCAACCAGGGTATGCTTTTCCCCGCGCTTGGGACACACAATGGACACGGGATGACCGGCGCACTGCTGCAACATGGCCTGCAAAACCTGTTGATCCTTGGGCAGAACAGACACCAGAATGTCTGATGGTGGCACAACGCCCGTATAAAACTGCGCCAGAAAAGCCCCCATCATGGTGGCATCGTCGCTGTCTTCCCCATGTTTGGGAAAAAAGACCCGATTGCCGTAATGGCTGCCCCCGCGAAAGAAAAAAATCTGAATGCAGGTTTTGCCCGCCCCCCGCGCCATGGCCAAAATATCTGCATCCCCCAAAGCAGCCGTGTGAACATTCTGGTGCTGCTGAATTCGGCTGAGGCTGGCGATGCGATCCCGATACAGGGCCGCCATTTCAAAATCCTGCGCCGCGCTGGCCGCAAACATCTGCCCAGAGAGTTTTTTTTGAATATCCGCATTTTTCCCCTTTAAAAACGCCACCGCATCGGACACTTGATCCGCGTACGCCTCTTGGGACACATACCCCACACACGGGGCGGTGCAGCGTTTGATCTGATACTGCAAGCAGGGACGAGAGCGATGGGCAAAATCATGATCTTTGCAGGACCGAAGCAAAAAACCCTTTTGTAGGGCCTCGATGGTCTGATCCACCGCCCCTGCCGATCCAAAGGGCCCAAAATAATGTCCCAATCGGGACCGCGCCCCGCGATGTTTCCCCATGGCGGGATAGGGATGATCTGTGGGAATGAAAATATACGGATAGGCCTTATCATCCCGCAGCAAAATGTTATAGCGGGGCTTGAGCTTTTTAATCAAATTGCTTTCCAGCAGCAAAGCTTCTTGCTCGCTGTCGGTAACCACAAACACCATGGCCCGCGTCAGGGCCACCATGCGTTGCAAGCGGATGGGCAGAGCCTCGGGCCGCGTGTACGCCACAACTCGTTTTTTCAGGGACTTGGCCTTGCCCACATACAAGACCGTTTCATCCTCGGCCAGCATCCGGTAAACCCCGGGGGCTTCGGGTAAGGACGCCATCTGCGCCCTAATGACATCAACACCAGTTTTTAGGGGGGTTTCGGTCATAGCACCCCCTGACCTAAACCCGCGCCACCTGCCGCAGGGCCGCACGAATCCAATCCTGCGTATTGCTGGCAACCGCAGGATTGTCTTTTTGGGCCCGCTCGCATAGACCAAACGCTTCGGCGCGGCTATAGCCCAACTGTTCCAACGCCAACACAGCATCCTGCGCCGTTTGTTTTTCAGCAGATAGGGGGGCATGCCCCCGCTGGGGATCAGAGGGAAGCAGCGCCCCTTTGGCCACACGATCTTTCAGCTCCGTGACAATCCGCGCCGCCAACTTGGGCCCCACGCCATCGGCGCGGGTCAGGCTGCGCTGATCCTGAACCTGAACGATGGTTTGCAAATCTTGGGGTGTAAAGGCCGACAGCAGGGCAAGGGCAATTTTTTTGCCCACCCCCTGAACACGGCTGAGATCCTGAAACCACGCCTGCTGCGCCGCATGATCAAAACCAAACAAGCTCACCCCATCTTCGCGAACCACATAATCCGTCAACAAAAACACATCGTTTTGTCCCACGGATAATTTCGACAACACCGGCGATGGACAAAACACACGGTACCCCACGCCAGAAACATCCATAACCACGTGATCCTCTGACAGAGTGTGAACGCGTCCTTTTAAATGGGCAATCATGAAACAATCCTGCTGATGGGAAAAAACGATTTGTATCATTTCTGGCATAGCTTTTGCAAACATTGTGGCAATGCCCTTATTGCCCAAGGATTTTTTATGTACTCTTATAAAACCCTAGAAACCCTGAAAACATCCGATGTCATCACCATGTTTGATGATGTTCTGGATTCTTTGAACAAAGCCCTTTATTACGGGTCCGTTGCCAACACGCGGCAATTTTTTTACACACTGGGCATTGCCAAGGGATCCCTGATCAGTTTGTCCGAAAGCATCGATCAAAGCGACCACGTAGCCAAAAACCTGTATAACCTGTTGCACTTTATCCTGTACACGCTGGAAGATATCGACAGTCACGAAGACATTGCCGCCCTGCAGGATGCTGTGGACATTTTAAAACCGCTAAAAGAGGCTCTGGCGGCTTAGGTGGGCGCGTAAACCTTTTTTTACCTTTTTTCTGTGTATAATTCTGGCTTGGCTGATTTGATTGTTTTCCATGACGATATACGCAGATCTCATGAGGTCGTTTTTTACAGACGGCACCCACGCTGTGACCACAGCCTCCCTTGTGGATTTCCTGTCCTATCAATACCGTCAAAAGAAAAAAAAGTTACACGCTGGGGACGATCAAAAAACCCTGTCTGACCTTATGAAGAGCATCCGCTTTGTATCCCCCCAAGGGCACGCGCCCAAACATACCCAAACGATTTTAAACACCCTGTATCAGGAATACGATCAGCAAAACACCCTGACCGCCCGTTTTTTGCATCATTTGCGCGATGTTTAGGGGTGTGGTATTCTGGTGTCTATGATGACATGCACCAGCCCTTTGTTTGACGATTTTCCCCACATTGTTCATGGGTTTGGGGGCAAAGGGGCTGCGGCCAACACCATCGTTTCCCATTATGGCTTGGGCAACCTTGTCCTTTTGCACCAAGTGCACGGGGATGATGTGCACGTGATGGATACCCCGCCCCCAGAATCCCCCCAAGGGGATGGGTGGATCACCCAAACGTCCCGCCTGGGGCTGGGGATTAAAACCGCCGATTGTGGGGTTGTTTTGTTTTATGCAGAGGATACCCGCCGCATCGGGGCCGTTCATGCCGGATGGCAGGGGGTTTATCACAACATTGTGGGGCGCTGCGTGGGGGGCATAACCCAAAATCCCGCCCACCTGTATGCCGTTTTGGGGCCCTGCATTCGGCAGGAAAGTTATCAGGTCGATGATGCCTTTCGCCGGCGGTTTTTGGACCGTTACCCCGCCGCAAACGTTTTTTTCCAGATTGATGACACCCGCGAAAACCGTTTTTTGTTTGATATGGCCGGTATGATTATGGGGCAGCTCAGCGATGCGGGTGTGGTTCATGTCCATGATGTGGGCATCAACACCTATACCCATGATGGTTTTTACAGCCATCGCCGCGCCACCCATGCCGGCACAGCCGACACCGAAGGCCGCCACATTTCCTTTATTGCTCTGACATCCTGAATGGAACCCCTGATTATGACCCCCCGCACCGCCACACTGGAACGCATCACCCACGAAACCAAAATTCAGGTCACCTTAACGCTGGAGGGCACGGGGCAGCGCACCATCAAAACTGGCATTGGCTTTTTGGATCATATGCTGGATCAATTGGCTAAACACAGCCAGATGGACCTGATTTGCCTGGCCGAAGGGGATTTGCACATTGACGCCCACCATACCGTAGAGGACACCGGATGGGCCATCGGATCGGCCCTAAAGCAAGCCTTGGGCGATAAACGGGGCATTCAGCGCTATGGCCATGCCTATGTGCCCATGGATGAAACGCTGACCCGCGTGGCCTTGGATTTGTCGGGGCGTCCGTTTTTGGTGTGGCATTTGGATTTTTCCCAGCCACGGTTGGGGGAAATGGACACAGAGCTGTTTCGCGAATGGTTTCAGGCCTTCGCCATGGGATCGGGCACCACGCTGCACGTGGAAAACCTGTATGGGGTGAACAATCACCACAAAGTTGAATCCACCTACAAGGCCCTCGCTCTGGCCCTGAAAAAAGCCTTTTCAAGGGACCCCAACCGTTTGCATGATTTGCCGTCCACAAAGGGGACCCTGTGATCGGGGGCCCCTGATGCTTTAGGCCCGCAGAGATATAAGCTGGCCCATAGCGGTGTTTTTTCCTGCTCTGCGGGATAACAGCACCGACGTTTCCAGCAGCGAGGACACCACAAAGGTGCGCACGGCAGAGGTGAACCCCCCTTCGGTCTGCATATCGGACACTTCGCTGCAAATGTCGTTGATGTGACAGGATCGGCTTTTGCAAATATAATCCAACGCCTTCCATAGTGTGGGTTCCAGACGGATGCTGGTGCGGTGACCGTTCACCACGACGTTGCGACAAACCAGAGAACTTTTGTGTTGTGACATAGAAAACCTCATGCAATCATAGGATGTAATTTCTATAAAACACACCATGGTATAAACAGCAACCATAGGATGTATTTTTCGAACGTAATTCTACTTACTGTTGCATTTTGCCCACACAATGAACTCTTGGTTGCCTTCGGGGCCGCGGATGGGGCTGGCCACGATGTTCAGGGGGGTCCAATTCTGATGCCGTAACCACGCCATCACCCCGTTGCACACGTCCAGATGGATTTGGGGATCGGACACCACGCCTTTGGTGCCGATGTCGTGGCGGGCGGCCTCGAACTGGGGTTTCACGAGCGCCAGCAGGGTTGCGCCAGAACGGGCCAACGTCAACGGTGCCGCCAGAACCTTGCGCAGGCCAATAAAACTGGCATCACACACAATGACATCCAGCGGCTCGAGGATTTGCTGATGACTCAGGGTGCGGGCGTTGGTTTTTTCATGCACGATGACGCGGGGGTCTTGGCGCAACCGTTGATCCAACTGACCATACCCCACATCCACAGCATACACCCGCGCCGCCCCATAAAACAGCAGAACATCGGTAAACCCCCCCGTTGAGGCCCCCACGTCCAGTGCCACCACACCCCCAAGGTCCACCCCGAAGGTTTTCACCGCATGATCCAATTTCTTCCCCCCACGGGACACCCACGTTTTTTCTTCGGGGTCTTTGCAGGTGAGGTGGGCGTTTTGATCCACCAGACTGGCGGGCTTAGTCAGGGGCAGACCTTGACAAAACACCAAACCTGACGCAATTTTACCCTGCGCCTCTGTGCGGGATGCCGCCAGCCCCAAGGCCACCAAACGCTGATCCGCCCGTATTTTTTGGGACATTGTGAAAGGCCTTTTGTAAAACGCTGTGGTGTTTATTGTTAAAGGAATGTGGCGCAATGCTCAAGAACCCCTGTTCGCTTTCTGCCCCCTATACCCACATCACCTTTCACAATCACACCTTTCCCTGCACGGTGGGGCGGGGCGGCGTTGTGACGCACAAGCGGGAAGGGGACGGCGGCACCCCCACGGGGGCCTTGCCTTTTCGGGCCGTTTATTATCGACCAGATCGGGAAGATCGCCCCATAACCCCCTTACCCATGTTTGCCATCACCCTGAACACGGGGTGGTGTGATGATCCGGCGGCGCCGGCCTATAACCGCCCTGTTGTGTTGCCCACACCTTACGGGGCAGAGGCTTTGTGGCGAAACGATGCCTGTTATGACCTCATCATCGTCATGGGATACAACGATGCACCGCCCCATCCCCAC
>JBJTVN010000184.1:0-3073 GCA_046081225.1 Alphaproteobacteria bacterium | reverse complement strand
GAACACGACCATCCCGCTCCGTCCTGTGCCGTTTGATCAGGACGCTGCGCTCTGTTAAATCCAGAATCTTATTCTTATTCATACACACCTGATAACACATCCAAACCTATAAAGCTAGAGTTCAGTCGATAGGGGTATAGTAAAGGCAATTGTAGAATTTTTTTGTGTCGCAGACACTCGGCACTGCGAGCCCTGAGGGAATTCCCCAACGTAGCTGAAGCCATGCCTCGATAGGACCAGCCCTTGCTTGTCTTTTGCACGTATGGCGAAGGCAAACTCAGAAAAACTGGTCACTGTGACTTCTTTCATTGTTTGAAAAAAGATACTGCCCCCTCATTATGATGTGATGTGATGTGATGGGGATCACATTGTGTTGGAAATTTTTTTGGGTGTCGGGGTTTTTTCCCCTGTGGGCCCTTTGATGCAAAATCACACAAACCCTTGAATCCATAGTCATAGTGGTGAATAATCCAAAAGGGATGTTTTTGAACCAAGGCCAGCATTTGCATGACAGCGATCAAAAAAACAAAAGGCGATATGACGCGGGACCATTTGCGGTCGTGCGCCCTAGCGCTGTTGTGTGTTCATGGGTATGCGGCCATGACCATTCGCATGGTGGCGGACAAAGCGGGACTGGCCGAAGGGGCCCTGTATCGTCATTACCCCAGCAAAGAAGCCATGATTCGGGAATTGTTTTCCGAGGAAACCGCGCGGGTGACGCTGGCCATTCGGGATTTAAAAGCGCAGGCGGCGGATGAAACGGCGTTTTTATCGTCGTTGGTGGTGTATCTTTGCCGGCTGTATGATGAAAAACCCCTGACCTTTCGCTTGGTGTTTTTGCCCGATCCGGGATTAAAGGAAAAAGTCCATCTGGATGATACGCGCCCGTTTCAAGAAGTGAGTGTGTCCCTGGAGGCCCTGCTGAAAGGGCGAGAGCGCGAATTAACCCCCCACGCGGCCCGCATGTTGGCGGCGCAGGCTCTGGGATTGATCCTGTACACGGCGCAAATGATGGACAAAAAGCATTTTGATGGCCCCATGATGGACATGTCCCACGAATTGATCGAATCCCTGATGCGCATGGTGGTGCGGCGGTTTATGGGGGGTTAGGGGATGATTGCTGTTTAAAAAACGTTGCGGGGTGGGGCGGTTTTCTTTTTGTGTCAAGGGGCGGGGCCGAAAAAATACCGGACTGAAGACCGCGCAGCGGGCTGAGGGAGGATGATTTTTTCTGCGCCGGCGGAGCGGACCCCTTGATACAAAAAGGAAAATGCGGGGGTGGGAGCAACGTTGTGGCTGAGATCACGGAAAAGGCTCCCACCCAGCAGAATTTCCCCCTCGCCTCAAGGGTGCGCTTCGCCTCATTCGGAAAACAGAAGACCGAGGACGGAAGACGGAAGATTTTTTTCGGTCCTCTGTCCTCCGGTTGTCCCACCCGCCTTTTCCCCATCACAAAGGAAATATCCCCTACCGCAAATCAGCGCAGGCTTTGTGAATCCGTTTCATGGCTTCTTTCAGTTTTTCCAGACTGGTGGCGTAGGAAATGCGGAAATAGGGGCTCAGGCCAAAGGCTTCCCCTTGGACACAGGCCACGTTGGCCTCTTCCAACAGGTAGGTGACCAAATCCTGATCCGTGTGGATCACGGCGCCCTTGGGGGTGGTTTTGCCAATTAGCGCCGCGCAGGAAATATAGACATAAAAGGCCCCCTCTGGCTTTAACGCGGACAATCCGGGGATGGCATTGATGGCATCCACCACGAAATTGCGACGGTTGGCAAAGGAAACCTGCCAGTCTTTCAGAAAGTCTTGGGGACCGTTCAAGGCCTCCACCGCCGCCGCCTGCGCGATGGAACAGGCATTGGTGGTGGACTGGGATTGAATTTTCACAATGGCCGAAATCAGGGATTTTTCCCCCGCACCATACCCAATACGCCACCCCGTCATGGCATAGGATTTGGACACACCATTGACCACCAAAACGCGGTCTTGCAGGGACGGATCAGCCTCCAGCAGGGTGTGATAGGCAAAACCATCATAAACAAGGTGTTCATAAATATCATCGCACATCACATAAACGTGGGGATGGGCATGCAGGACTTTGGTGATGGCCTTCAGCTCTTCCATGGTATAACAGGCGCCTGTGGGGTTCGATGGGCTGTTGAGGATCAACCACTTGGTTTTCGGGGTTATGGCGCGGGTCAGGGCATCGGGTGTTAATTTAAACCCATCGCTTTCGGGGCAGGACACAATCACCGGCACCCCCGCCGCAAACAGGGTCATGTCGGGATAGGATACCCAGTACGGGGCGGGCACAATGACTTCATCCCCTGGGTTCAGGGTGGCCAGCAGAGCATTGAACAAAACCTGCTTGGCCCCTGTGCCCACCACGATTTGATCGGGGGCATAGGTCAGGTTATGGTCGCGTTTCATTTTGCCAATGACGGCTTTTTTCAGGGCGGGCGTGCCGGCCACGTCGGTATAGCGGGTTTCGCCGCGGTTCATGGCGTCGATGGCGGCCTGTTTGATGCTGTCTGGGGTGTCAAAATCGGGCTCTCCGGCGCCCAGCCCAATAATGGGCAGGCCTTGGGCCACGAGGGCCGCGGCCTTTTGTGTCACTGCCAAGGTGGGGGAGGGTTTGACCAAAGACAAACGGTCTGCCAAAAAAGCCATAAGGAACATCCTTCATACGAAATCACGAATGTCCTTTTCTACACAACCTCTAGGGTGTGATCAAGGCCAAATCCCCATACCCGCGTTTGGCCAGAGCCTGTTTCAACGGGGCCACGTCAGAGGGGGCCAGGGGGCCGATGCGGACTCTGTGGGTGGCGGTGTCAGGGTTTTGAACGACGTTGGTTTTGACAGATAGATCCGGTATGGCCATCAGATCGCGGGCCATGGCCGCCGCGGCCGCAGGATTTTGAAAGGCACCGGCCTGCAGATAAAGCTCTTCCCCTGTGGGTTGGTGGGGGGTGGGGGACGGGGCCGCGGCCAGCACTATGGGTTCGGGGGCCCCTTTCCAAACGGCAATATCTTGGGGTCTGGCGCCGGCAGCCAGCGCCACGTCATAACTTTC
>JBJTVN010000183.1:0-2151 GCA_046081225.1 Alphaproteobacteria bacterium | reverse complement strand
TTCTCCTGCCCCGAATCGGGCTTTGCGCTGGATGACATTGAACCGCGGTTGTTCAGTTTCAACAGCCCCCACGGCGCCTGTGAAACCTGTGACGGGTTGGGGGTGCGGGTGGTGATTGACCCACGGCGGATTGTGCCGGATGCCTCCCTCAGTTTAAACGATGGTGCCATTGCGCCTTGGGCGGGGAAGTTCCACAGTTACTATGACCAAACCCTGCAGGCGGTGGCCAAGCATTTCGGGGGCCGCATGACCACACCCTTTGAAAAACTCCCTAAACCTTTGCAACATGCCCTGATTTACGGCACCGAAATGCCCGTGACCATCACCTATAACGATGGCTTTCGGACCTATAAAACCAACAAGCCCTTTCCAGGTCTGGTGGGGTATTTGGAAAAACGGTATCAGGCCAACGAACTGTCCGCCGATGAACAGGAACGCTATTGCGTGGAAAAGGACTGTGACGCCTGCGGCGGCACCCGCCTGAATCAAAAGGCCCTGTGTGTGAAAATTGCGGGCCACACCATTGCCGATGTGACGGCCTTGTCTATTGGGGATGCCCATCGCTGGATTGCCCAAACCCTGCCCCCCCAGCTGGGCACCCAAGATCACGCCATCGCGGATCGGATTTTGCGGGAAATACGGGAAAGATTATCCTTTTTGAACAACGTGGGCCTGTCCTATTTAACCCTGCACCGCCACGCCAGCACCCTGTCCGGGGGGGAGAATCAGCGGATTCGTCTGGCATCCCAAATCGGATGCGGCCTCAGCGGTGTTTTGTATGTGCTGGATGAACCCTCCATCGGGCTGCATCAGCGGGATAACGATCGTTTGCTGGACACCTTGCGCAATTTGCGGGATTTGGGCAACACCGTTCTGGTGGTGGAACACGACGAAGACGCCATGCGCACCGCCGATCATTTGATTGATATGGGCCCCCGTGCGGGACGCTTTGGCGGGGAAATCGTGGCGGCGGGCACGCCGCAAGATGTGATTAACCACCCCAAAAGCCTCACCGGTGCCTATTTACGCGGCGATCAAGCCATTACCCCCCCAAAAATACGGCGCAAGGGCAGTGGCAGAAAACTCTCACTGCGCGGGGTGCATTATCACAATTTGCAAAATGTGGATGTGGACATTCCCCTGGGGACCCTGACTTGTGTCACGGGGGTGAGTGGGTCGGGCAAATCGTCTTTGGTCATGGACAGTTTGTATCAGGGGATGCTGTCCCGTTTTTGGCGTTCGGACCTGCAACGCTATATGCACAGCATCGAGGGCGGCGAGTGGATCGACAAAGTCATTGAAATTGATCAATCCCCCATTGGCCGCACGCCGCGGTCCAACCCCATCACCTATATCGGGGCCTTTACGCCCATTCGGGATTGGTTTGCCGCCCTGCCCGAGGCCAAAGCCCGTGGCTATGCCGCAGGGCGTTTTTCCTTTAACGTGAAGGGGGGACGGTGCGAGGCCTGTCAAGGGGACGGCCTGATCAAAATTGAAATGCACTTTCTGCCCGATGTGTATGTGGAATGTGAAACGTGCAAGGGCAAACGGTACAACCGTGAAACGCTGGATGTGACCTATCGCGATAAATCCATCGCCGATGTGCTGCAAATGAGTGTGGAGGAGGCCCTCTTGTTCTTTCACCCCATTCCCGCCGTGCGGGATAAAATCAAACTGTTGCAGGACATTGGGCTGGATTATATCCAACTGGGACAGGCCGCCAACACCCTGTCAGGCGGGGAAGCCCAACGCATCAAACTGGCCAAAGAGCTCACCAAACGGGCCACCGGCCGCACCCTGTATATTCTGGATGAACCCACCACAGGATTGCATTTCGAGGACGTCCGCAAACTGCTGGCCATCCTGCAACAGCTGGTGGATCAGGGCAACACGGTGGTGGTCATTGAACACAATCTGGACGTCATCGCCTGCGCCGATTGGATCATCGATCTGGGCCCCGAAGGCGGCAGCGGCGGCGGCCAAATCATCGCCGTCGGCACCCCCGAAGATGTGATCAAAAACCCCAAGAGTTATACGGGGCAGTATTTGGGAAGGAAGGTGGGGGGGTGACAGGTGACAGGTGACAGGTGACAGGTGACAGGTGACAGGTGACAGGTGACAGGTGACAGAGGGTTGCTGATTGTTCTTTCC
>JBJTVN010000182.1:0-2147 GCA_046081225.1 Alphaproteobacteria bacterium | reverse complement strand
GCGTTTTTAAAAAATCTGATTGCGGATTGCCCTTTTAAAATCCATAGAATTCTGACAGATAACGGGGCGCAATTCACATATGCTTTGCTGGCGGATCATCTGAAGCCCAAAAACAAACGCCACCCCTTTGATCAAATATGTCAACAAAACAATATTATACACAAACTAACACAGTTTAAACATCCTTGGACCAACGGCCAGGTCGAAACCTTCAATAAAACCCTCAAAAAAGCCACGGTTAAAACATATCACTATGATGATGTTATTCAATTAAAACAACACTTAATGTCCTATCTGCTTGTGCATAATTATCAAAAAAAACTCAAAGCCCTCAAATTCCAAACCCCCTACGATTTTCTCTTGCTTTCCTATCAAAATCAGCCACACTTGTTTAAGGATAATCCTAACCATAAGTTAGTGGGACTTAACACCTTTGCCCAAGCCCCATCTTCGGGCCCACTTGCCACCCTGCAAGACACATGGAACCAGATGACCTCCAGCCTGGGGGATCGGTGGCACCAGTTCGCATCAGGGTTTGGGGGCAGCGTCAATGCAGCGGAAATTCCTGAGGGTGCAGTGCCTTTACCGAACGCCCCAACAATAACAGCCTCAACCTCCACGCCAGAAACGTGGGGCTTTGGGTTAGATTTAGATATTGGTCAGGGCCTGGGGGCTTTTTCTGCCGTGATGGCAACGGTTCAATTGATGGGAACTTGGAAAACTATTAACACTAAAGAACGCCTCCTTTTGGCCGCCCAAGCCACCGCAGGCGCCTTGGCCGCCGCTGGTAAAGTCAATCCGTTTTTGTCCGCATCGCTGCTGGCCGTGAATACAGTGCGGGCCAGTACCAAGGACGCTTATGAAGAAAAGACAAAGACTTTTCAAAGCGCTACGAACAATTTTACCAAAGTATGCAATCAACAAGCGCAAACCACTCCTGAAAAGTTTACAAAATGCGCCCGTATTGCATTAGGCGCGGTTCAGGTTGTGGGATCATGGGTTTCGGCGGCGCAATCTATGGTGGCCAACACTGTGAGGGATATCGGACGGACCCAAGAGGATAAGGTGGTCCAGCCCATGCTGACGCAAAAGGCGTCGGAGGTCCAAGCCTTCGTCGCGCATAAAACACAAGATACTCTTCAAACCCTTCAAGACAAAACATCTGCAATGGGGGCTCAGGCGCAAAAGGTTGCGAACGATGCTGTGAAGATGGCCCAACAAACCCAAACCACCATGGCCGTTGCCAGCAATATGTTGCAAAGCGCAACAGACAAAGCCAAAAACCTCTTTGCATCGTGGTTTTCCAAGGGGGCTGTTGAGGCAGGGGCCTAACCCCCGCCAGTGCACACGCGGATCCCTGATGCGTTCCGTTTGGGGATTGTGTTGGTGGATGCTGGCTTGGCCCCCCTTGTCTCCCCGTGGCAAAGCCCCTATAGTGGCCGCTGTTTTTGTCGGTTTTTGTTTTTATGACTGCCCCTAAGCCCTTTTTTATCACCACCCCCATTTATTATGTGAATGATAAACCCCATATCGGCCATGCCTATACCACGCTGGCCTGTGATGTGCGGGCGCGGATGGAGCGTTTGATGGGACGGTCCGTTTTTTTTCTGACCGGCACCGACGAACACGGGCAAAAGGTGGAACAGTCCGCGCGGGCGTGCGGCATGGACCCGCAGGCCTTTACGGATCAGGTGTCCCAGTCCTTTCGGGATTTGATTCCCCTGCTGGGGGCCACGCCGGATGATTTTATCCGCACCACCCAGCCCCGTCACAAAACCGCTGCCACCGCGTTTTGGCAGAGGCTGCAGGATGCGGGGGCGATTTATCTGGACACCTACGCCGGATGGTACGCCGTGCGGGATGAATGTTATTACCAAGACAGCGAACTGGTGAACGGCAAAGCCCCCACGGGGGCCGATGTGGTTTGGCACGAGGAAAAAAGCTACTTTTTTCGCCTGTCCGATTATCAGGACAAACTGCTGGCCTATTACAAAGCCCATCCCGATTGTGTCGCCCCCCCCAGCCGATTGCACGAGGTCATCCGCTTTGTTGAGGGCGGGCTGAAGGATCTGTCCATTTCCCGCAGTACGTTTTCTTGGGGGATTCCCGTTCCCAATGATCCCGATCATGTGATGTATGTGTGGTTG
>JBJTVN010000181.1:0-2030 GCA_046081225.1 Alphaproteobacteria bacterium | reverse complement strand
CCCCAAAAATTAACGCAAACGGCGGGAAAACAGCCATGCTAATCCCCGCCGCCCTCTCATCGTTCGCGGCCATCGGCGTCCCCGCCTGTACCGCCCCCGCTAGGATATTTGGGGAACAATGAGGGAAGATGTGATAAAAAGAGGGGGCGGTACAGGCGGGGACGCCGATGGCCGCGAACGATGAGAGGGCGGCGGGGATTAGCATGGCTGTTTTCCCGCCGTTTGCGTTAATTTTTGGGGGTTGAAGGGTGTGTTGTGTTTGAGGATGCCAAAGATAATGTGCATGAGTTTGCGCATGATGGTCACGACGATGACCTTTCCTAGTTTTCCACGTTTTTTCAAGGTATTGCAAAATTTTTCGAAGTGGGGATTGCTGTTTTTGACAACGATGGCGGGCATGTAAAGGGCTTTGCGCAGGTGGGACGATCCCTGCTTAGAAATCCGAGTTTTCCCGCGCACAGAACTGCCTGATTGTCGTTCGCACGGGTTCAAGCCGGCAAACGCCACAAACTGGCGGACATCTTCAAATCGCCTGATGTCTGGGGTTTCGGCCAAAATCGCCACGGCCGTGAGAAAGCCCACGCCCTTAATGGAAGAGATGTTTTCAACGCATTGTTTTAAATCGTTATTTTCAGAAACCAGAGAGGCAATCTGGTGTTCGCAGTCCCGGATTCGGTCACGGAACATTTTCACAGAATCTTGCCAATAGGACCGAGCCACATCCGTCATCGTTTCTTTTTCTAAACGATTGAGGCATTGTTTTTCCATGGATTTTAGATCCACCGGGGTGCGGTACAGGTCCTGAAGTTGCCGCCTGGCCTGAGAGGGCGGCGTCCAGGCGGCGGGGTTGTGTGCCCGGCAAAACCGGGCGATGACCCCGGCATCCATTTTATCCGTTTTGGTGCGCTGACCCTCGGAACGGCCAAAAGCCTTGATCCGGGCAGGATTGATGATGCTCACCGTTTGACCCTTGTTGTGCCAGTAGAAACTGACTCTTTCCCCGTACCAGCCGCTGGATTCCAGGCAAATATGCAAGGACACAGCCCCCTGCTGGACACACCAATTCTCCATCTTTTCAAAGCCTTCTGGCGTGTTGGCAAACACCTTGTGCCGCGCCTTCTCCCCTGTCAACAAACACACATCCAACTTGGCTTTGGACACGTCGATCCCTAAAATAGACTTGTTTTCACTCATGATTTTCTCCTATACTGACGGTTACGGTGCGGGGTACTGGACGATCCTTATGAATACTGGCTTATGCCATGCATAGCCTATGATACTGTTCTGTCATCCCGGCACCTTGGGCGTGAGGACGTAATCTCCCACATAGTCTCTGAGGACTTTGCCTTTTCGCGGTCTCTCACGCCCGCTTCTAAACATTCCCCCACATCCAAAGTCTCATCCAGGGACAAACGATTGGATAGTGTACTCTCAATGCGGCCTTCGGCGACTTTTTTATTGTCAACGAACAGGGTTCCCAGACCCCCTTTACCACGACCACCCCCATCATAGGCAAAATCAAAACGGATGGTGTGTTTGCCGGCAGACAAAGCCGTATCCGAAACAATACGGGTTTTGTGCTCTGGCTGGTCCGAGAGGGCATAGGCAAACTCTGGTTTCCCGTCGTGACCATCAGCACCCAACCCCCAAAATGGCCCCCAATGGTCACCAGAATACCACTGGCCTTTTTATCAGGCAGGTTAACATCGGCAGTAATGCTGTAAGATGTGTTTTTGGTGTTGGGCGCCGTTCCCTCGGAAATGCGTGTCATGCCAGGATAGTAAACAAACGATGTGCGCCCACGGGTCAAACTGGGACGGATCGCAGGATGCAAACGCGCGGCTGCCGTGGAATCCAAGGGATAAACCCCAAATTTTTTGGCCTCTTGATCAAAAATGGCCTGCAGTTCTTTCAATTTTTGGGGATTGCTGGCGGCCAGATCCTTGGATTCTGTGAAATCTTTATCGATGTTATAGAGTTCCCACTTGAAATCATCAGGGGACGTCTCAGAGGCAGCCCCCGTAAGAACC
>JBJTVN010000180.1:0-8124 GCA_046081225.1 Alphaproteobacteria bacterium | reverse complement strand
ATATGCCCCTTTTTTATGCGGATGTAAACAGACAGCGTTGGACAAACTTGGATGAAAAAATACAGAATACCCTTGGCAATTAAGGATTTTTTGGACAACAATGGACGGGGGAAATTTAAGATATGGCGGAGCGAGAGGGATTCGAACCCTCGGTACGGGTTAAAGCCCGTACGACGGTTTAGCAAACCGTTGGTTTCAGCCACTCACCCATCGCTCCTTGGGTTCCTAAGGTGTCGTTTTGTGGGGCGTTTGTCAATCCCTGATTTTTTGCCCTGATGTTTTCCCTGTTTTCCCAAAAAACGGGCGGCTTCATCGCCCTTTGCGGATGCGCAGCCACACCATCACGGGCCAAATCACCGCCAGTGCCATCCATGTCAGGGCGTACCCGCGGTGGGGATTCCGCAGCTCTGGAGGGGTGTTGGGGTAGGCCTTAAGCGCGGGCTGACTCTGGGGCAGGGGCAGATCCAACCGGACCACCCACGGCACCACAGCATCCAAAGACCAACGGCGGGCCATTGTATCGATATCGAAATAAGAATAAACATCCCCCTGCCCTTCCCCCCCCATGCCCCAAGCCATGGCCCGACCCGCCGGCAAAATATGGCCTGTAACACACTGTTTTTCTGGATAGTCGGCTATGGGCAATGTCATTTCTTCATCAAAATAAAAATAGCCAACATCCAAAAAAACGTTTCGATTGTCCAACGAACCGCCATCAAGCCGCATAGGCACCACCAGAGAGAAGGCAGACTTTGGCAGCCCCGCCACATAGGAAACCTTGGCATACCTTTGGGGTATGACGTGGCCACACACCCTAACGTGATGCCAATCGGGGGGTATACTTTGAGAGAAGAGCGCCTGATCTATGATCATGACGGGGGACGACCATCGCATGTCCCGCTGAGTCATGGCATGTTCTTTCCACGCCAGACGATTCCACTGCCAATGGCTAAGGCCCATCAGGCTGGCCTGAATCACAAGCACGACACCCCAAAACAAAAGGGCTTTCACCCACCGCATGGCCTTAGCCTTCCTCTTTCAGGGACCGATGACAATACTGTTGATGCAAATACACCGATTTTATGGGGCGCAGCAGCCCCAAAATCAGCCCCAAAACCACCACAGGCCACACCACCATATGAACCCACACCGGCGGTTGATACTGAAATTCCACAAAAAGGGCCCCCAACGGCACCACCAGACACAACAGAGACAACATCACATACACAGGCCCATCGCCCATGTCATGGCCCCGTAAATCCAAGTCACAGGCGGGGCAGGCGGACCTCAGGGCAAAAAACCTTTCATAAACATAACCTTGCCCGCACCTGGGACAGGTCCCCCTACACACCGTACGCAGGAAAGAGGCCGTTTCCTTAGCCACCCAGATACACCGACGCAAACAGGAACAACCAGACAACGTCCACAAAGTGCCAGTACCACGCGGCGGCCTCGAACCCCACGTGGTGCTTTTCGGTGAACTGACCCGAACGGGCCCGCAAATAACACACCAGCAAAAACAACGTCCCAATCAAAACGTGAAACCCGTGAAATCCGGTGGCCATATAAAATGTAGAGGCATAAATCCCATCACGGAATCCAAAGGACGCATGACTATACTCATAGGCCTGCAACCCCAAAAACAATGTTCCCAACAGAACCGTAAACAGCAAACCCTGACGCAAGCCGTGACGATCCCCATGCAGCAACGCATGGTGGGCCCACGTCACTGTGGTTCCCGAAAGCAACAAAATCAATGTGTTCAGAAATGGCAACGACATGGGGTCCAGCGGCACAATGCCTTGGGGTGGCCAAATGCCCCCCACGGGAAACAGACGTGCATTGAAATACGCCCAGAAAAACGCCACAAAAAACATCACCTCAGAGGCGATAAACAACACCACCCCATACCGCAGCCCCGTTTGCACCACGCCGTTATGGATGCCAGGGGTGTTGGCCTCTTTCACGACACTGCGCCACCAGCCATACATGCACACCAGCACAAAAAACAGGCCCAACCACAGGCCAAGGGACGTAATCCCCTTAAAAAACAACAAGGCCCCCACAGCCAAGCCCCCCGTCGCCAGCGACGCCAGCAACGGCCATGGACTGGGGTCCACCAAGTGATAGGGGTGATTTTGATGTGCCATGACAAAACCTCTTTGTTGTTTATCTTTCTAAGACTCGTTCCATAAAATCCATGGGATGTAAAGAGGGGTGTTAGGCGCTGAACACCTCCAGCTTTTCATGATTCCCCCGTACCCTCTGGGCGCACAGGGTCCTTTTTTTCCCATCCTTGTTTCCCATCCGCCATCAGCAACGACCGAAACACCCCGTGCAGCGTCTGGATTTCCTGATGCGAAAACTGGCCGCGCATCAACATGGTGCGCAGATTGCGGATCATCAAATCCCGTTTTTCCGGCAGATGCAGAAACCCCGTCTGGATTAAAACGGCCTCCCACATATCAAAAAAATGAAGCCAGTCTTTTTTGGGGGCAGGGGTGTGGGTTGGCGCAACGGGCACACGGGGCATATCCCGAAGATTCCAAAGCGCAAACGCAAATACAAACACGGCCTGGGCCAAATTCAGCGACGCAAAGGCAGGGTTTAAATCCAGCGTCACCGTGGCATCGGCCAGAGCCACATCATCGTTGGTTAAGCCGGCTTTTTCGGGGCCAAACAGCAGCCCCACGGGGTTGTTTTTGGCCCTGAGAGTCAGGGTTTCGCAGGCCTCAGGATGACTCAGGGCGGGTTTGGCCAAGGTGCGGGGACGGGCCGTGGTGGCCACGACAAAAGACAAATCCGCAATGGCCTCTGCCAAGGTGGGAAAAACAGACACCGCCAGATGATCCAAGCCCCCCGCACTGGCGCTTTGGGCACTATCGCTGGGCCACCCATCCCGCGGGGCCACCAACCGCAAAGACGTTAAACCACAGTTGACCATAGCCCGTATGGCCATGCCAATGTTTTCCCCCATCTGAGGACGCACCAAAATGATGTTCAGATGCCCCGTCAGAAGTGTGGCGGGCAAAAGGGACGACGTTCCAGCCATAAGACCCAGATGGCGATGGCTTAAGAGGCCGCGTTGGCGGCCAGATTTTTGCGAATCTGCTCTTCCCACCGGTCGCCGTTGTCCAGCAATTTGTCTTTGGTGTAATAAAGCTCTTCCCGTGTTTCCACGGCAAATTCAAAGTTGGGCCCCTCAACAATGGCATCCACGGGGCAGGCTTCTTGGCAAAAGCCGCAATAAATGCACTTGGTCATGTCAATATCGTACCGTGTGGTGCGGCGGCTGCCATCGGGGCGGGGCTCGGCCTCGATGGTGATGGCTTGGGCGGGGCAGATGGCTTCGCACAATTTGCAGGCAATACAACGCTCTTCGCCGTTATCATAACGACGCAGGGCGTGTTCCCCCCGAAAACGGGGACTTAAGGGGCCCTTTTCATGGGGGTAACTCAGCGTCACTTTGGGTTTAAAAAAATAGGACAAGGACAGGGTCATCCCCTGAACCAATTCCCACAAAAACCAAGTGCGCGCGCTGCGACGAAGAACGGACATAATCGGACTTTACAATGCCATGGTGAATCTCTTATAGTCCGCTTCTATTGAGGTATGCAAGCGTTTATGGTTCCCGACCTTCAAACACGCCGAAAAAATCGTGCGGTCCTGATTCTTTTAATTCTGCTAGCGATCCTGTTTTACTGGGTCACGCTGCACCGGATGGGCTATGGCGGCTAAATACGCCCGCACTGTGGGTCCCTTGGTGGTCTTGGTGGCTGTGATGCTGGGCTTGGCCTTTGCATCGGTGCCCCTGTATCGGTTGTTTTGCCAAGTCACGGGCTTTGGGGGAACCCCTCAGGTGCGCGGGGAGGCCCCCGCACTGACCCAAACCACACCACAAAATATCGGCCGTCCCTTCAAAATCGAATTCAATGCGGATGTGGATCCCCACTTGCCGTGGCAATTTCATCCGGAAGGCCGCGATGTATCCGTCCACACAGGCCGGCCCTTTCTGATTTATTATCAGGCCAAAAACATGGGCCAAACCCCCATTGTCGGGACAGCGACGTTCAACGTCACCCCCCTAAAGGCCGCGCGTTATTTTCACAAAATTCAGTGTTTTTGCTTTAAAGAACAACAAATTCAGCCTGGGGCCTCCAAGCGCTTTCCGGTGAGTTTTTATGTGGACCCTACGATTTTAAAAGACCCCTTTATGGATGATGTCACCAGCATCACGCTTTCCTATACGTTTTTTCAAAAAAAACAGGGATCTTGATGGCATCAGGCATGCTTAAAACCCCCTTGGGCCTGTTGTCTTTTGTATGGGGCCCGCGGGGATTTCAAAAGGTTGATTTTGAAGATCATCCGTTTCTTGGCCCTGACATGCTTCCCCCCTTTGAAAACGATGATCAGGCGGCATGGCTTGAGGCCTTATGTGCGTTTTTGGAAAACCGTGCGCCGTGGCCAAAGCTGCCTTATACCCTGCCTGAGGCCACATCTTTGCAGCATCAAGTATGGCGGGCCCTAACCACCATTCCCGCGGGTGCGGTGCGCACCTACGGCGAGGTTGCCGCCATGATCGGTTACGGCAGCGCCGTGCGGGCCGTGGCGCAGGCCTGAGCCGCCAACCCCTGCGCCGTCATCGTGCCCTGCCATCGGGTGGTGCCCCGTGCGGGCGGCGTTGGAGGCTATCACTGGGGGGAAGGCCGAAAACGGGCCCTTTTGGCCATGGAAGGGGTGCGATTGTGACCCATCTTTCCTTTTTTGATAAGATGGATTTGACAGGCGCACAAAAGCATTTGACAAATCCAACGCAGGTTTTATAGTGCTATCCTTAATTTTTATTTTTCGGGATTGCACGCATGACAAAAATTGTCACGACAAAGTACAAAATCGACCGCCGTTTGGGGATTAACCTGTGGGGAAGACCCAAGAGTCCTTTTAATGCTCGGGCTTACGGACCTGGTCAACACGGCCAACGCCGCAGCAAGCCGACGGATTACGGCATTCAGCTGATGGCCAAACAAAAATTAAAGGGCTATTATGGGCGCATCAACGAGCGTCAGTTTCGCCGTCTTTTTGACGAAGCCGTGCGCCGCAAAGGGGACACCAGTGAAAACCTGATCGCCCTGCTGGAAAGCCGCTTGGACGCCGTTGTTTACCGCGCCTGTTTCGCCGTCACCATTTTCGCCGCCCGTCAGTTGGTCAGCCACAAACATGTGACGGTCAATGGCAAGGTGGTCAACATTGCCTCTTATCAAGTTCAAGAGGGTGATGTGATTGCCATTCGCGATAACTTTAAAGAAAACATCCGCCTGCTGGAAGCCCTGCAGAATCAAGAGCGCGAAGTGCCCAGCTATTTAGATGTGAACGCATCAGAGCGTTCCTGCCGCTTTATTGGCGCCCCTAAGCTGGCCGATGTGCCCTATCCTGTCCGGATGGAGCCCAGCCTTGTGGTGGAGTTTTACTCCAAAGCCTAAGCATTCTTACGGGGTCGACCGCTATGCGTTTTTTTCTTTTGTCCTTGCTTTTCTACGGAGTGTTTTTCGTGACCCAAGCCCAAGCCACCACCCCCGAGGTGACCTCTGAACAAAACCAAGGGCAGGACTTTGCCTATTTGCAGCTCAAAGACGGTGTTGTCAAAATTCGCCTGCGCCCAGATTTGGCCCCCCGTCACGTCGCCCGCATCAAAGAATTGATTGCCAAGGGCTTTTATGACGGCCTGACCTTTCACCGCGTCATCGATGGCTTTATGGCCCAAACTGGGGACCCTAAAGGAGATGGCACAGGTGGCTCTGGCCAAAACTTGGCTGCGGAATTTTCCAGTGCCCCCCATCTGCGGGGCACCGTTTCCATGGCCCGCGCCATGAACCCCGACAGCGCCGACAGCCAATTTTTCATTGTCCTAGCCCCTGCGCCCCACTTGGACGGCCAGTACACCGTTTGGGGTGAAGTCGTGGATGGCATGACCTTTGTGGACAACATCAAAAAAGGCAACCCCATGAACAATGGGGCCGTGACAGACCCTGACCGGATCATCAAAATGTCCCTGAAAAGCCCCGCGGCCAAACAAAAAGTAGCCCCTTAAAAAAGCCTCGCCGCCTAAAAAACACTTGCGCGTCTGAGGGCTACCCGTTACAACCAAAGCGTGGGTTTTTGGTCTTTTTCTACGAAGGCCCCTTCCCTCTTGTTTCTCATGATTGAGGAGATTTCTCGTCAATGCGTTCTTTTTTGTTTCTGCTTTCTTGTTTGTTTTTGTTGGTTCTGGGGACCTCCCCGTCTTTGGCCGCGCCGGAGCCTTGGGGCCTGACGTTTCAGCCAGCCCTTTCCCCCGTGGCCCACAAAATCCATGATTTTCATCACCTATTGATTTATCTGATTTTCTTTATTGCCTTTTTTGTTTTGGGCCTTTTGTTCTATGTGACTTGGCGTTTTCGGGCGGCCAAAAACCCTGTGCCCTCAAAAACATCCCACAACACCCTGCTGGAAATCATTTGGACAGGAATTCCCGTGTTGATTTTGGTGGCCATTGTCGTGCCGTCCATGCGTTTGCTGTATTTCACCGATGTGGCCCCCGATACCGCTTTTACCATTAAGGTCACGGGGCATCAGTGGTACTGGCAGTATGAATATCCCGACCACGGGGGTGTGGGTTTTGACGCCTATATGATTGAGGAAAAGGACCTGAAGCCTGGCCAAAAACGCCTTTTGGAGGTGGACAATCCCTTGGTTTTGCCCGTGGGCACGAAAATCAAATTCATTTTGACCTCGGCGGACGTGATTCACAGTTGGGCCATGCCGTCTTTGGCTATTAAAACTGATGTGGTGCCTGGGCGCCTGAACGAAACATGGACCCTGATTGAAAAAGAGGGGGCCTACTACGGCCAGTGTTCCGAAATTTGCGGTGTGGGCCATGCTTTCATGCCCATTGTGATTAAGGCTGTTTCCCCCGAAGCTTTTGATCTCTGGATTCAGGAAAAAGGCGGGAAAGTCCCCCAAAAAACCCTTTAAAAAAAATGCTAACCATCAGGATTGCTGCATGAGCCACGACAACGCCAAACCCGCCTTTTTTTCCCGTTGGTTTCTGTCCACCAACCATAAGGATATTGGGACACTTTATTTGATTTTTTCCGTATTGGCTGGCCTGATCGCGGGCCTATTTTCTGTGGTCATGCGGATGGAGCTTCAAGAGCCTGGCCTGCAAATTCTGGGTGGGGATCATCAGTTTTATAACGTTCTAATCACCGCCCATGGGCTGATTATGGTGTTTTTTGTGGTGATGCCAGCCCTGATTGGGGGCTTTGGCAACTGGTTTGTGCCCCTGATGATTGGGGCGCCGGATATGGCGTTTCCTCGACTGAATAACATCAGTTTCTGGTTGATTGTGCCGTCTTTTCTTTTGCTTTTGGGGTCAGCCTTTGTGGATGGTGGCGCGGGAACAGGGTGGACCGTGTACCCACCCCTCAGTGCATCCTTAGGCCACCCCAGCATTGCCGTGGATATGGCCATTTTTTCTCTGCATTTGGCGGGGGCGTCCTCCATTTTGGGGGCGATTAATTTTATCACCACCATTTTGAATATGCGGGCCCCAGGGATGACCCTGCACAAAATGCCCCTATTTGCTTGGGCCATGCTGATTACGGCTTTCCTGCTTTTGCTGGCAGTGCCTGTTTTGGGGGGTGCCATCACCATGTTGTTGACGGATCGTCATTTTGGCACGTCCTTTTTTGATCCTGCAGGGGGCGGCGATCCCTTGTTGTTCCAACACTTATTCTGGTTTTTTGGCCACCCTGAAGTTTACATCATGATTTTACCCGCCTTTGGGATTATCAGTCATATTATTTCCACCTTTTCCAAAAAGCCCATCTTTGGGTATCTGGGCATGGCCTACGCCATGGTCAGCATTGGCTTTATTGGGTTTGTGGTCTGGGCCCACCATATGTACACGGTGGGACTGGATATCAACACACGGGCCTATTTCACCGTGGCGACCCTGATTATTGCCGTGCCAACGGGCATTAAGATTTTTTCCTGGATTGCAACAATGTGGGGGGGATCACTCAGCTTTCCCACCCCCATGTTGTTTGCCATCGGGTTTATTTTCCTTTTCACGGTGGGTGGGGT
>JBJTVN010000179.1:0-10529 GCA_046081225.1 Alphaproteobacteria bacterium | reverse complement strand
CTGCTGGGTGGGGCATTTTCCGGAAGCGCAGAGAACGGGGCTCACACCCACGCATTTTTCTTTCTTCGTCAAGGGGTTCGCTTCGCCGGTTCGGAAAGAATCATCCTCGGTTCAGCCTCTACCGAGGCTTCACCTTGCGGTATTTTTCCCGCCCCGCCCCTTGACAAAGAAAGAAAACCGCCCCACCACGCCCCGTTCTTTCCCATCAACGTTTTAGAAATGAACAGCCCATTGTTCGGTAAAGTTTCCGATTCTTTTTGTGAAACGGTGTGTTAGGATAGCCTTTGATGCGGGGATAACACGCCCTAGACGCTCTTTTTGTTCAAACGCAATAGCCCTTTTGCTTATGTTTTTTGTGATTTCGTCTGTGTTTAATCTGTTGGTGTTGTTTTATGCCATGGGATTTTTTGTTTTCCTGCAAACTTTGCCCACGGATCAAACCTTGCCAGACAAGCCTGCGGATGCCATTGTGGTGCTAACGGGTCGCCAAGGCCGCATTGACGAAGGGCTGCGTTTGTTTCAAGAGGGCCATGGTCGTCTTTTTTATGTCTCTGGCGTTCATCCAGACGTGAAAAAGACAGAGCTGATCCAACGGGGAAAAATCCCTGCCTCCCAAATGGCGTGCTGTGTTGTGTTTGACAGCATCGCCCGCAACACGGTGGAAAATGCCCAGCAAACGGCGGCGTGGGTTTATGCCCATGACATTCATCATCTGATTCTGGTGACGGATGATCTGCATTTACCCCGCGCCCTGCTGTTGTTTCAAAAGGCTTTGCCGGATCGTATTGTCACCCCCCATCCTCTGGTCATCGAGCCCCTGCTCAAGGAGGATCGCTGGAAAAACCCCGATGCCTGGTGGGGGCCTTTAAAAGAATACACAAAGTTTTTGTTTGTGCGCCTGAGCCCGTAACCCCTTTGGATTTTGATTGTGCGGACCCTTCATCCCTTTCATCCCCGTTTTTTGTGTTTTTTGGCCGCCCAGTTTTTGGGGGCCTTTAATGACAATGCGTTTAAATTGGTGTTGTCGTTGGCCTCGGTGGCCATGTTTACGGATCCCAACGCGCAAAAGGCCTATTTGTCCATCATCAGTGCGCTGGCCATTATCCCGTTTGTTTTGTTTTCGGGCTATGCGGGCTACTTAACAGACCGATACCCCAAAAGCCGCGTTTTGAAACTCAGCAAAGCCGTTGAAATTGTGGCCATGGGGGCGGCCTTGGCGATTTTTGTCTGGGCCCCGCATCGCATGGATTTGCTGATGATGACGTTGTTTTTTATGGCGGTTCAATCCACCTTTTTCAGTCCGTCAAAATATGGAATCCTGCCCGAATGGATGAAGCCAGAGGATTGGGCCAAGGCCAACGGATACCTGAACATGCTCACCTATGTGGCCATCATCATGGGATCCTTGGCAGGGGGACTGATGTGGCAGGTGTTTCAGGATAACCCCATGATGATTGGGGTGATTTTGACAACACTGGCGGTTCTGGGCACCCTGTTGTGCCTGCTCGCCCCCGCCACCACGGTTTATAACCCAAGCAAGCCCTTTGATCTCAACCCCTTTGGGGAAATTGTCCGCACATGGCCCATTGTCAAGACACGCCGCACCCTGATGGGGGCCCTCACGGGCAGTTGTGTGTATTGGATGATGGGGGGATTGATTTACCTGTCCCTGATTTTGCTGGGCACGAAGGAACTTGGCCTCAGCGAGACCAAGGCGGGATCCCTGTTTTCTTTTCTGGCCGTGGGCATCGGGGTGGGCAGCGTTGCCGCTGGATCGATTTTGGGCAAAAGCATCCGCAAAACCCTGATCGTCTGGGGCGCGGTTGTGATGGGGGTATCCTGTATTCTCTGCGGTGTCTTTGCGTCGGGGTATGGGGATACGGCCCTGTGGATCGGGCTGGCTGGTGTGGGGGCAGGTTTGTTCATTGTGCCCGTGGTAACGTTGATGCAGCAACAATCACCCGATGATCAACGGGGCCAAGTCATGGCCCTGAACAATGTTCTGGATATGATGGGGGTCTTGCTGGCCGCGGGCCTGTTCTGGCTGCTTGGGACACAGTGGGCTTTATCGGCCTCTGATATCATCACAGCCGGCGGCGGGATTGTGATTGTGGCCTTGGTGCTGGGGGTGATGGCGTATCCTACATTGTTAAACGATGCCTTGGAATCCGCCCTTTACTGGGTGATGCGGCGGATTTATCGGGTGACCTTAACGGGGGATGGCCTGCACAAGGGACACTTCCCCCCCCTGAAACGCCCCACCGTCATTGTGGCCAATCATGTGACGTTTATTGATGGTTTGCTCATCAGTATGCTGGCGCCCAAGCGGGTGCATTTTTTGGTTTTGGCCAAGTTCTGGAAAACACCCTTGACCCGCTTTTGTTTGAAGGTTGCAGGGGCCATTTCCTTTGGCAGTGGCGGCGTCGGGGAAACACGTCAGGGGCTGGAGGCCGCGCGGCAACACTTGCGCCAAGGGGGCGTTGTGTGCCTGTTCCCCGAAGGCATCCTGAGCCGCACGGGGCATCTGTATCCTTTTAAACGGGGAGTGGAGGCTCTGGTTGAGGGGCTGGATGTGGACATTCTGCCCATCCATCTGGAGCGTTTATGGGGCAGCATTTTCAGTTTTTCTGGCCGTCGTTTTTTCAAAAAATGGCCCAAACGCATCCCCTATCCCGTCACCGTATCCGTGGGCAAGGTCCTGCCCCCCGAGACGCGGGCATGGCAACTGGCCCAGATTGTTTCTGAAATGGGCACCGAGGCCATTCCCCTGCGCTATGCCCCCCACGATACTTTGGGCGGGCGCTTTGTTGGGCAGATGCGGCAACACCTGCGGGATCGGGTGTTTTCCGACACAACGGGCAAACGCTGCACAGGATTTCAGGCCTTGGCTGGTGCCCGCCTGATGGGTCTGTGGTTGTCAGAACAAAAATTGGGGCCAAAAATCCCCCTGTTGCTGCCTGCCAGTGTGGGGGGGGCACTGGTGAACATTGCCGCCGTGATGCAGGGCAAAGTGGCGGTGAATCTGAATTTTTCCTTGGGACAAGAGGCCCTAAACACCGCGCTGGCCACACTGTCCGCCGACAGGTTTATCACCTCCCGCGCCTTTGTGGAAAAAGCAGGCATGGCCCATGATGCACGGATGATCTTTCTGGAGGATATGCAGGCCACCCTATCCGCCCCCCGAAAAATCATAACGTTGCTGCAGGCGGCCTTGTGCCCGTCCTTTGTATTAAAACGATTATGGGTGCGGGGGCGCAAGGATGATACCGCCGTGTTGCTGTTTTCCAGTGGCAGCACGGGCGTGCCCAAGGTCATCGCTCTGTCCCACCAGAACATCATGGCCAACATCGAAAGCGTCGGGGTCTTGCTGGAGCAAGCCGAGGACAAAGCCAAGCTATCCCTGATGGCCATTTTGCCGTTTTTCCATTCCTTTGGTCTGACGGCCTGTTTGTGGTTGCCGGCCATAACGGGGCGGCGCGTGGTGTATCATCCCAATCCCCTGGATGCCAAAACCGTGGTGCGGACGATTGCCAAGGAACGCAGTGGCTTGATTGTGGCCACCCCAACCTTTATGCGCACCTATATCAGCGTGGCCAAGACCCATGATTTGGCCAGTTTACGGCTGGTGATTGTGGGGGGGGAAAAGTTAACGAGGGAAACGGCGGAAAAGCTCTCCTCTGCCTTGCCCCACGCCCATATCTTAGAGGGCTATGGCACCACCGAGCTGGGCCCCGTGGTATCCGTCAATGTGCCCGATATTGACCACGGCGGCCTGCACCACAAGGGATCCCGCCCAGGCAGTGTGGGCAAGCCCATCCCAGGGGTGAGCGTGCGCATTGTGGGCCTGGAGGATGACACCCCCCTGCCGCCAGGGCAAGAAGGGCGCATTCGGATCAAAAGTCCCGCACAGATGCAAGGCTATTACAACGATCCCGAAAGAACGGCAGCGGTGATGAAAGACGGGTGGTATGATACGGGCGACATTGGAAAAATTGACCCAGACGGGTTTTTGATCATCACAGACCGCCTGAGCCGCTTCAGCAAAATAGGCGGCGAAATGGTCCCCCATGGAAAAATCGAAGAGGCGATTCATGACCTTTTGGGCCATCATCAGGCCGTGGTGGTCAGCCTGCCCGATGCCAACAAAGGGGAGCGTTTGGGCGTTCTGTTTGTCAGCGATGACGTGACGCCAGAGGGGCTTTATCAGGCCCTGAAAGACAGGGATCGCCTGCCCAACCTTTGGTTGCCCAGAGCAGATGCCATGGTGCGGGGGGACGAGATTCCCCTGCTGTCCACAGGCAAAACCGATTTGAAAAAAGCGCGGGCCATGGTGCTGGCCGCGCTCCACCCTGAAAAGGACACAGCGGAGCCATCATGAGCACCAAAGCCCTTTTTTATCAGGCCCTTTCCCCCCTGCATACCCTGCCGCGTCTTTTGGAAACCCTTTACCGTGAAGGCATACCGTGTTTGGTGTACACCCCCCTGCCTCAACAGCGGGATGATGTGAATGCTTTGCTGTGGACCTATCGGGCGGAGTCTTTTTTGCCCCACGGGCGATGCTGTGACCCCTTTGCCAATGCCCAGCCCCTTTTGATTTCCCATCAATGCGCCCCTGTCAACGGAGCCACGGCCTGTTTAACATTAAACGGGGACAGCGCCGAAGACCTCACTGTTTTTCAGGCGTATTATTACCTGTTTCAGGCCGGGGATGAAGCCAGCACCCAACAATCCCGCACCCACTGGCGCCGCCACCAAGAGGCCGGACACACCCTATCCCTGCATCGGCAGGATGAAAAAGGCTGGACACAGGTGATGGGATGAGGATTGATGCCCAAATCTGCTTCGACAGGAATAAACCCCAACATAATCCACACGAAACACTGGCCAAGACAAGGGAAATGCTTTAGGTTTCCCCTGAGTTCATCCCCAGCTGCTGTGTGTCATTCCCTATGCCTTCCTCGTCTTTAGATACTGAAAAAACTCCATCGTGGGTAAAGGACAACATTAAGGCTGTTGTCAGTGCCTTCGTTTTGTATGTCCTGTTTACCACGTTTTTATTTCAGCCGTTTAATATCCCCTCTGAATCCATGTTGCCTACGCTGAAAGTTGGGGATTTTTTGTTTGTGTCTAAGTATTCCTATGGCTATGGCCGTTATGCTCTGCCTGTTCCGGTGGATCTAAAGCCTGTTTTGGGGACAAAACGCATCCTTTCCAGAGAACCCAAACGGGGCGATATTGTTGTTTTTGAAAATGAAAAACTGGGCGTGACGTACATCAAACGTTTGATCGCGCTGCCTGGGGACACCCTGCAAGTCAAGGACAGCATTGTTTACCTGAACGGCGAGCCCCTGAAACGCACGCCGGCCCCTGATTTTGTGGATGAAGAGGGACAGGCCTTTTCTGCCTTCATCGAAACCCTGCCCAGCGGGGTTTCCTATACGATTCTTGAAAAGGATGGCAACATGGGGCAGCTGGACAATACCCCCCTCATCACCATCCCCCCCGAGATGTATTTCATGATGGGGGATAATCGGGACCGATCGGCGGATAGTCGGGATCCCTCTCTGGGGCTGGTGCACCGCAGCGCCTTTCAGGGACGGGCCGAGCGGATTTTTTATTCCAGCCGCGGCAACCACAACATCCTGCAATTCTGGGCTTTCCCTTTTAGCTTAAGGAGCGATCGGTTTTTTGTTGATTTAAGGCCTTTTTATTAAACCCCGATGATACCGACGCCTAAGGACCCCCCCGTCATGATCACACCCTTGGAAAACGCTTTGGGGCATACCTTCGCCAGACGGGACCTTTTAGACCAAGCCCTGACCCATGCCAGCATTCCCAGCAGCGTCAGCTATGAACGTCTGGAATTTCTGGGGGATCGTGTTTTGGGATTGCTGATGGCGGAATGGCTGCTAGAGGCCTTTCCCAACGAGCCTGAAGGGGCCATTGCCAAACGCTTTGCCGCCTTGGTGCGCAAAGAGGCCCTGCTGGAGGTGGCCGATGCCCTGAATCTTGCCACCTATGTGCGGGCGTTTATGGGGGAGCGCACCCCCCTGGCACGGGGCCAAGATGGCATTTTGGCGGATTGCTGCGAAGCCCTGATTGCCGCCCTGTATCTGGACGGGGGCCTGGATATCGCCCGCGCCTTTATCCGGCGTTACTGGGAAACCCAGTTGACGCAGCGGGCCCGCCCGCCGCAGGATGCCAAATCCGCCCTGCAGGAATGGGCCCAAGCCCGCGGCTATGACCGGCCAAAATACACCATCACCGATACCACAGGGCCCGACCATCACCCCCATTTCACCGTCAAAGTGACCTTGCAAGGGTTGACAGAGGATGTGGTGGCCACAGGCCCCTCCAAAAAACAGGCGGAACAACGGGCCGCAGAACAGGCATTAAGGCAAGTGTTATGACAGAAGCCCCCCTTCCCTGCCCCACCCAAAGTGGCATTGTCCTGTTTCTGGGGGTTCCCAATGCGGGAAAATCCAGTTTGCTGAATGCCATTTTGGGACTTAAGCTGGCCGCCGTCAGCCACAAACCCAACATGACCCGTTTTTGCATCACGGGGGTGCATACCGAGGGCACCACCCAGATGATTCTGATGGATGCCCCTGGGATGATGCAATCCCCCCAAAGTTTAATGGAAAAAACCATTCAAACCCATTTGAAACAAACGTTGGCCACCGTGGATGTGGTGGTGGCGGTTGTGGATGTGAACACCGCCTTTCATGATCGAGAGCGGCAATTGTACACCCTGTTGGCACGGGAAACAAAGCCCGTCCTGCTGGTTTTAAACAAAATTGACACCATCAAAAAAACCGATTTGCTGCCCATGCTGGCCCGTTATCAACAGGAAACCCCCTTTTGGAAGGCCATCGTTCCCCTATCCGCCCAAAAACGCCAAAGCATCGATCGGCTGCTGTCTGAAATCAAACCCTGCCTGCCGACGGGGCCATGGTTGTGCGCCGAGGATGACCTGAGCACCCTGCCCATGTCCTTTTTGGCCACCGAGGCCACCAGAGAGCAAATCTATAAACACCTGCATGACGAAGTGCCCTACCATCTGAACGTGACGGCAGAATCGTGGGAAACCAAGCGCGATGGCAGCGCCATTGTGCGTCAGATTGTATGGGTGGATCAGGACCGCTATCGCCGGATTTTGCTGGGACACAAAGGACAAATGCTCAAAACCATCGGCGAGGGGGCCCGCCAGACCCTTGCCCGCGTTTTGGGGCATCCCGTGCACCTGTTTTTAACCGTGATGGTGGATCCCGAATGGACAAAACAGATGCTGCTCACCCCAGGAGGCACAGCTCCATGATGCATCGTCTTTCCCCGACTGCGTACCTCAGCACCCTGCCCCTGTCCGTCAAAAGCATCCACACCCTGCCGGCGGATGCGTCCCACCGGACCTTTCATCGCCTTTTGACCGAAGAGGGATCCCTGATCCTGATGGATGCCCCGCCCCCTGTGGAGGACATTCGCCCCTATTGTCGTGTGGCCCACGCGTTGGACGCCTGTGGCCTTTCCGCCCCCAAGATTCTTCATCATGATGATGCGCAGGGGTATGTGGTGATGGAGGATTTTGGGGATCAGACCTTCACCCGCGTTTTGGCCAGCACCCCCGATGCCGAGCCCACGCTGTATCAAAGCGCCCTATCGGTTTTGGTGCATTTGACACACCAAGCGCCCCCTTCTGATCTTCCCCCCTATGATCTGGCCCTGCTGATGCGGGAACTGGCCCTTTATCCGGATTGGGCGGTGTCCTTTTCCCCTGGGCAGCGCACCCTGTGGGATGATGTCTGGACAGATGTTCTGGAAACAACGGTTTTATCCCAGCCCCAAAAGACTTTGGTTTTGCGGGATTATCACGTTGACAACATGATCTGGCTGCCCCAGCGGGATGGGGTGAAGCAATGCGGACTTCTGGATTTTCAGGATGCGGTGATTGGGCATCCGGCCTATGATCTGGTGTCGCTGCTTTGGGATGCCCGCCGCGATGTGCCCGACAAAGCCCGATGGTTGATGCTGTATCTGAACGCAGCGGGGGTTCAGGCCGAATCCTTCATGCCTGTTTATTTTGTGTTGGGATTGCAGCGCACCCTGAAAATCATTGGGATTTTTCACCGCCTGAACCGGCGGGATCACAAGCCCCGATATTTGCAACACTTGCCGCGATTGCAAAAATATGTGGATGTGTTTTTGGCCCAACCCGCCTGCGCCCCCTTGGCCAAGACCTTGGGCGATCTCTTACGCGGCCCTTAAACCATGACACAACCCCCTTCCCCTTCCCTGCCCTCCACCGCCATGATTTTGGCTGCGGGCCTCGGGACCCGTATGATGCCCCTGACCCAGCACCAACCCAAGGCCATGGTCCCCGTTCTGGGCCGCCCCATGATTGATGGGATTTTGGATCACTTGGCGGCCATGCAGATTCAAAAAATTGTTGTGAACGTTCACTATCAACGCGCCCCCTTGATTCAGCATCTGAAGCATCACGCCTTGCGGGATCGGATTGTGATATTGGAAGAAGACGAACGTCTGGAAACCGGCGGCGGCGTTGTGAACGCGCTCCCCCATCTTGGCCCCCTTCCCTTTTTCTGTATCAACTGCGACAGTTTGTGGCTGGATGGTCCCGTCCCTGCCCTGATGCGGCTGGCCCAATCTTTTGATGCTGGGACCATGGAGGCCCTGCTGTTGCTCTACCCCACCGTCAAATTGCCTGCCGAGCACACCGCAGGGGATTTTTTCATGCATCCTTCGGGGCGGCTGGTGCGCCGAAAACCGCCGCACATTGCCCCCTATTTATACACCGGTATTCAAATGCTGCACCCCCGTTTGCTGGCGGGGCAGGACAAACGGCCGTTTTCCCTGAATCTGGTGTACAATCAGGCCCTCAGCCAAGGCCGCCTGTTTGGCCAAACCCACGACGGCCTGTGGTATCACGTCAGCACCCCCGAAGATGTCACAAAAACCGAAACGGCGTTGGGGGGGGCAACATGATGATTATGGCCACAACGCCTGAACACTATCCTGCATGGGATTCAGCAGAGGGGCCGTCAGGGTCTGCGCCTGCCCTGTGACAGGGTTTTGAAAGGTCACGGACCGTGCGTGCAAATGCAATCCTGGGGCCAAACGCAGGGGCAGAGGTTCCGCCCGCCCGTACTTGCGATCCCCGATGATGGGGTGGCCTATACTCATGCAATGCACGCGCAATTGATGCATGCGGCCCTGTTTGGGGCGCAGTTCCATGTGTGTGAGCGCTTCCTCAAATGTCCCCAGCACGCGCCAGTGGGTTTGGGCCTCTTGCCCCGCGGGATCAATCCGCACAAACCCCTGATGGGCCAGCAAGGGGGCACGGATCACCCCCGTGTTTTTGGCGGGAACGCCGTACACGAGGGCCCCATAAACTTTTGTGAACAAATGATCGCGGATTTGGGCGGACATGGCCTCCGCCGCCGCCCGCGTTTTGGCCATGATCAACAGGCCCGTGGTGGGTTGATCCAACCGGTGCACCAGACGGGGCTGCCCTTCCCGCCCCTGATGATGCCACAGGGCCAGCATCATCTGATCCAAAGCCCGCGCGATGCCCTTGCCACCCTGACTGGCCACACCGGCGGGTTTGTTCAGGGCCACCAAGGCCTCATCTTCATAAAGAATCATAGCGTCCAAAGCCGCCCGATCGGCCCGAGACAACGCCAGCAAGGGGGCTTTTTCGGGGGCGGATCGCTCGGCGGCTTCCTCGCCCTGATAAACCCGCAGCACATCCCCCACCGCCAAACGATAATCGGCGGCGGTTTTATGGTCGTTGCAACGAATGTCTTTGCAGCGCAGGGCCCGCTGAATTTTTCCCTGTGGCCAAGACAAGCGATCGCGCAAAAAGGCATCCAAACGGCGCCCCCCATCATCGGGGGCAATTTTTATATAGGTGATCATAGACGGCCCAGCCTCATCCCCATCCAAAAAGCTGCCGCCCCCAAGCCTATCATGACCATGGCAAAGCCCACAACCTCAACCATCGCACGATGCTGCGCCATGACAAACATATCGGCAGTGAAGGCGGAAAATGTCGTAAAACTCCCCAAAAACCCCACCGTCAAAAAAAAGTGAACGTGCGTTTTTGCCGCCAAAGCCACCACACAAAACCCCATGGCGGCACACCCCAAGGTGTTCACCAGAAGGGTGGCCAACGCCGCAGACCCCATCGGAACATGCACACGCATACCATGATAAACGGCATATCGGGCCAACGCCCCCAGCACACCCCCCAACGCCACTGCCGATATATGCGACCAAGACACCGCTTAAACCCCCGATTAAAGGTTTCATGATAGCATGAAAATTGGGATTATTCATCATGAATCATTTTGACGACACTTTACTGGCCCTGATGGCGGAGGCCACGCACTATCACGAAGTGGGCAAATGGCCGGAGGCCATGGCTCTCTATAGGCGTATTTTGGACGTCAATCCCAGAAATCCCAAAGCATGCAGGATGATGGGATTTCTGGGATTGACGTCCAAAATACGCC
>JBJTVN010000178.1:0-2783 GCA_046081225.1 Alphaproteobacteria bacterium | reverse complement strand
GCCCTTCGCGCCCTGCATCCCCTGATGAATGCGGCCACACCTGCGTCTGAGGCAGGAGACATAACGTCCGTTATCCTGCGGGAACGGTATGTTCAGGGTTTGTTGGGGGCCACGCACCTTGGCAGGATGCCCCCCACCATGACCTGTGTTTGGGACCCTGGGAATGGTGCCGCGGGGGATGTGATTTTGGATTTGATCCCCCATTTGCCCGGGCATCATTTTGTGATCAATCCAGAGATTGACGGCACCTTTCCCGCCCACCATCCCGACCCCAGCGAGCCCAAAAACCTGATGCAATTGCAACAGGCGGTTTTGCATCATCGCGCGGATATCGGTCTGGCCTTTGATGGGGATGCCGATCGGTTGGGGGTTGTGGATGATCAGGGCCGGATTCTTGGCATGGATGCCCTGTTAACCCTTTTGGCGCGGGGGGTTTTGAAAGATCACCCAGGGGCTACACTGCTGGGGGATGTGAAAACATCGCGTATGTTTTTTGATGATATTCGAAACAACGGCGGGAATCCTGTGATTTGGATGGTGGGCCATGCCCATATGAAGGCCAAAATGAAAACCTCTGGCGCCCTGTTCGCGGGGGAAGGCAGCGGGCATATCTTTTTTGCCGATCGTTATGGGGGCTATGATGATGCTTTGTATGCGGCCCTTCGCACGTTAGAGATTCTGGATCAGGGCCCCTTATCCTCACAGGTTCAGGCCCTGCCGCCGTCATGGACATCCCCAGAGGTTCGGGTTTTCTGCCCCGATGATCAAAAATTTGCCATCATTGAAACCCTGCGCCAACGCATTGAAGCCTCAGGCACCCCCCATTTGGCCATTGATGGCATCCGTGTGGACACCCCCGAGGGTTGGTGGTTGGTGCGTGCCAGCAACACCCAGCCCGCCCTGAGCGTGCGGTGTGAATCCCTGAGCCCATCGGGCTTCCCCACCCTTGTGAAAACCCTTGTCACCCACCTACAGGCCATGGGGCTGTCGGTGGGTGAGGGGGATTTTTCGTATTCTTAAGATACCCCCGAAGGAGCCTTAAACGCAGCGGAGGCCTGATCTTTGGTTTTTGAGGAAAACAGGCGAAACATAAACAACGCCAGCAAGATAAAGGAAAAATAATAGTGCCGTGGCAGCAGATGAATGTGAACTGTGCCATGGTCTAAAAACAAAAATATCCACACACTGGCAAGGATCACGGTTAATAAAAACAGCACACCACAACTGGTCAAAGCTGTTTTTTTATAGATAAATGTTCCCGCCATAGACACCAATCCCCATGCGATTATGGGTATGGTCAGGTAAAATCCGCTTCTACTGAGAGGCGTAATGTCTGCATGGGAGAACGGTGGATTATCCGCGGTCCATAGGACGATATAATCCCAGATCAACTGAAACCTGCCTGCGATGGGTCCTAAATTATGTATGACATCGCAATAGGCAGAAATGCAATCGTCACGTTCTCTGAGCCCAGACACAAACCGATAATTTTCTGCATTGCCCGTTAAGCGGTAAAGAGCCGAGCCAAAAATATCCTGAAACGCTGTTGCGAACGAACCATAGTACACAACGACCTGCATAAAATGCAGCGCATGGGCCAGCGTAAACCCGACACCCGTCCAAAACCCAAGAATCAGCCACAAACGCCGCAGTGATGTTTGGGTCAAGGCCTCTTTGCCATGAAACAAGCAGCACACAGCCAAAGGTGTGCCCAGCGCGATAAAAAAATAATCAAACGTAAACAGCCCCGTTAAAAAGCCAAACAACAACGCAAGCGTTTTGGCATGTTTCGTCAGCATGGGATGCGCAGGCTCAAAAACTGGCAACATCACGCCTATAAATGCCAAACTGATATAAAGGGCATATCCATGATGGGTAATGGCATGCAGGCTCATCCATCCCATGGGGGCCATCAGGGTAAAAAACGCAAGAAAACCGATTTGAACCCTCTTTTGGGGAAATAAGGCCAAGGCGTGGCGCAAAAACACCCATAATAACACACTGTTGATCAATAACGTGAGGATGCGTAAAGGATAGACCTTCTCTGTGCCAAACACAGACGCCCCTATGCCCGCAAGAAGATCCGTAAAAGAAGGGTAATGGGTGTAGACAAAATAGTCTTGTTTTGGATTTTCAATCATCCTGTCCCCATTGACAAAAGTGTCTATGAACCATTGTTTTGATAATGTGGCCAATCCCGCATTATGATCCAAACCAAACTGGGCAAAGGTTTTGGCCGCCTCTACATGAAATTGTTCTTCAAAATACACAACAACGGGGGAAAAAGGTTTTGAAAAAATCCCCAGCAGGGCAATATTCAGCCCCACAAAACAACATATGGCCGCTAAAGAAAGGGTCAGGGTCCAGGTTTTCATAGGGTTTAGAGCTTTCGTTAGCGAGTGTTTAGACATTATTTATCCCTGTTTCTGGGCGGCCCCCCAAAAAAGCCGTGTTGTGAATTTTCGAAGCAACCAACCGAAACACAAACAACATCAGCAAGATAAAGCAGAAATAGTAGTGCCGTGGCAGCAGGTGGATATGGCGTACACCATGATTGATCAAAACAAATACCCATAAGCTGGATAACGCAAGCGTTAAAAAAAACAGGATCCAACAATGCGCGAGCGCTTTTTTTCTATAAATGGATGCAATGGCCATAGCCAAAATACCCCAGCCAACGATGGGTATTCCTAAGTAAAATCCTGTTCTAAGGCCCCCAGGGGCAATGTCTGCATGGGAGAACGGTGGATTATCCGCGGTCCATAGGACGATATAATCCCAGA
>JBJTVN010000177.1:0-1908 GCA_046081225.1 Alphaproteobacteria bacterium | reverse complement strand
GCAGGATATGACCCAAAGTGCCGTTTTGAAAAAAGGGTGGAGAGAATCCATCCTGATCCGCTGGGGGGATCCCTTAACGCCGCAGGCCCCTGCCTTTGATCCCGCCGAAACCAATCCCGAAAAAACCCGTCATCAGTTTGGTTTTAATAATGATTATATTGCTTTTTTTCCCTTGGGGGATGCGGAGGCTTTGCTGGTGATCAATCATGAATTTCCCGATCCCGCCCTCATGCACGGCCAACGGGGCAAAGCCAGTGCCAAGGCTCGCGCCCAAATGGAAATGTTGAGTGTGGGGATGAGTGTTGTTCAAATTCATCTGGGCACCACAGGCCAATGGTCTGTGGTTCGGGAAAGCCCCTATAACCGGCGCATCAATGCCATGGATACGTTGTGCATGGCCTCGGGTCCGGCGGCGGGGGATGAACGCATGATGACCTCGGCCGATCCCACGGGCAAGCTGATCATGGGCACATTGGCCAATTGCGGCGGGGGCGTGACCCCTTGGGGGACATTTTTAAGTGGGGAAGAAAACATCGATCTGTTTTTTCGCGGCCGCGCCGCTGAGGGACCAGAGGCCGAAAACCACGCCCGCTTTGGGCTGGGCGATGGGAAACCCATGCAGCACTGGGCCGCTGTTGATGGGCGTTTTGATGCCGCCAAAGAGCCCAACGAACCCAACCGCTTTGGCTGGGTGGTGGAGCTGAACCCCAAAGACATCGAAGCCATACCCATCAAACGCACCGCCCTGGGCCGCATGAAACATGAATACACCACCGCCACCACGGGCATCAGTGGCCGCTGTGTGGTGTATTTGTCCGATGATGAAGAAAATGCGTGTTTTTATAAATTTATCTCTCGCGATGATGTGGACACCGAAAATCCGGCAAACAACAGGGATCTGCTGGATCAGGGGATTTTGTATGCGGCCAAGTTCGATGAGAACGGCGATGTGCGCTGGTTGCCGTTGATTTACGGCGAGGGGCCTCTGACGGCGGAACATGGGTTTAAAAGTCAGGCGGATGTGCTCATCGATGCCCGCAAGGCCGCCCACCTGCTGCAGGCCACCCCCATGGACCGCGCCGAAGGCATTGCCATTCATCCCCAAACGGGGGCGGTGTATGTGGCGTTGACGAAAAACCTCAGCCGGACATCCCCCGATGCGGCCAATCCCCGCGCCCCTAACCCGTGGGGGCATATCATCCGCATCATCACGGATGGCCACGAAGCGTTGCGCGATGGCTGGGATATTCTGACTGTTAATCAATGGGAAACGCCGTCCCCAACATCAAGCGATTTTCAAAAAACAAACGCGCAACCCCTACACACCGCAGAGCTTCCCAGAGATATCCCCTTTGCCAATCCCGACAATTTGACCTTTACCCCCGATGGCACGCTGTGGGTGTGCACCGATGGGGCCCCCAAAAGCGCAGGCGTACCCGATGCGTTGTATGCGTTAAAGGAAAAAACGAAAGACAAACACTGGGTATTAGAGACGATCTACCGCGTTCCGGTGGGGGCTGAGCCCTGCGCCCCCACCTTTTCTCCCGATGAAAAAAGCCTGTTCCTGTCCGTCCAACACCCCGCCCAAAAAAGCCCCCCCCACGCCCCCAGCACCCGCTGGCCCGATTTTTCCCCCAAGTTACCCCCGCGGCCATCGGTGGTGGTGTTGGGGTAGGGGGGGGATGGTGCGTGGGGAGGGGGGAGTGGAGAAGATTATGTTCCCTCTCCCAGTTGCGGTGGACTAGGGCGATTTCCACGCACCACGCCCTACTCACTCACCACAGGGCGCAGGCTGCCGAACAAACCTTCCGTCTCATCTTCGGGACCGGCGGCGAAATACAGGGCGTTTTTGTCGCCCAGACTTTCCCCGTTGCCAAACAACAGGCCCCAGACTTTGTCAATGACCAC
>JBJTVN010000176.1:0-2196 GCA_046081225.1 Alphaproteobacteria bacterium | reverse complement strand
CCTTGCCTCAACCTAAAACAGTACTCTTCATTTGCGAGGGGTATATATGATAAAGATCGTGTTGGTCCTATCACAATCAATCGTGAAATTCTGCAGTTGCTAAATACTAATCCCGAAAAATTGACCCCTGATTTTTTACGGGCCTGCGTTTCTTTTGTTGTGGCATCAAAATCTTATGGTTCTCCTAAATCTTTAGGAAAACCCCGTACAATTGATAAGTTAGAGGATTTAGATCAACAAGTCATAAGTGGTATTACAAACCTCGTAAACAGACGCATAAATGGCATCTTAGAAAATGCCGCAGCCAGTGAAAAACTAAGCAATGGCATAAATACAGAAAATAAACTAAAAGCGCTTTTGGCTGATAAACAATTTGTGGCACTCGAAAAAATATTACGGGGTTTGATACACTTAAAACCTGTAGCAAGCGATGAAAGTGCGCTTAACACAGATGCCCCTCTGATAGTGGCGATAAATAATGCATCGAAAACTCTAGAGTCATTGGACGCTTTGAGAGCAAAAATACGGGAAGAAACACAACCCACCTTGAGAGCAGCAGTATTATTGCCAACATTTTTAAACCCACCACGAACCCCCTAAAAAAATCCCCCGTGACCACCCAACCCCCCGTGTGGTAGGATGCCGTTTTTCAAATCGGGATACGGGATTCATATCATGGCCGTGGTTTTGGATGGAAAGGCCTTGGCGGCGCTGCGCAAGGATGGGTTGCGGCAACAGGTGGCCGCGTGGGGTCACGGCGTGGGTCTGGCCGTGATTCAGGTGGGGGATAATCCCGCCAGCGCGGTGTATGTGAATCACAAAATCAAAGCCTGCGCCGATGTGGGTATGCAGTCCTTTAAACATCATCTGCCGGCGGATGGGGCGCAGGCCGATATCATCGCCCTGATCCAGTCCCTGAATCACGACCCCCACGTTCATGGGATTCTGGTGCAACTGCCTTTGCCAGCGGCTCTGGACACCGATGCCGTGTTGGCGGCCATTGAGCCGGCCAAGGACGTGGACGGCCTGCACATTCAAAACGCGGGCCGTGTGTTTCTGGGGGATACGGGGGGGCTGGTGCCGTGCACGCCGCTGGGCTGTATGATGCTGATGGATCATTATCTGGCGGATGTGCCTTTGCGGGGCAAACACGCGGTGGTGCTGGGGCGGTCCCGTTTGGTGGGGCGGCCGGTGGCGTCTTTGCTGTTGCAGCGGGATTGCACCGTCACCATGGCCCATTCCGCAACCCAAAACCTGCCGGCGCTGGTGGGCAGCGCGGATATTCTGGTGGCCGCCATTGGCCAACCCCACTTTGTGCCCCTGTCGTGGATCAAGGCAGGGGCCATCGTTCTGGATGTGGGCATTAACCGCACCGATCAGGGGACGCTGGTGGGGGATGTGGATTTGCGGGGGGATACGTCAAGCCTCTGTGCCTATACCCCCGTGCCTGGGGGGGTGGGGCCCATGACCGTCACCTGCCTGCTGCTGAATACGTTCAAGGCCGCCGTGGCCCAGCATAACCGCAAAACGGCCCCCGCGTGATGTCCCCTGCCCCGTCGTACCGCCTGACGTTCATCAACACCGTGGATGGGGTGTCCCCAAAGGACGCCCAGCGCGTGGCCACCTTTTTGAGCACCGCCCCCCCCCACCCCTTTGGCCAAGGCCGCGCGGTGGATATTCTCTATACCCCCGATGCCCCTTGCCAGGCTATGGATCTGGCCACCGCCGTTCGCACCCTTTGGGGGGATCACCCCACGCCCTTTGATGTGTGTGTTCAGGATGCGGCGGCACCCCGCAAAAAACGCCTGTTGCTGTCGGATATGGATGCCACCATTGTGGCCGAGGAATCGCTGGACGTTCTGGCTGATTATGCGGGCTGCGGCGATGCCGTGGCCACCATCACCGCCCGCGCCATGCGCGGAGAGCTGGATTTTCACGCCGCCCTGCGCCAGCGCATTGCGTTGCTGCGGGGACAGCCCATCACCCTGATTGATCGGGCCCTATCGGACATGACCCTTTCCCCAGGGGCGGAAACGCTGGTGTCCACCATGAAGGGCTGGGGCGCCACAACCATCCTGATTTCCGGCGGCTTCACCCCCTTTACGGCCCATGTTCAGGCCAAAACCGGCTTTGATCAGGCCATTGGCAACACCTTGGGCATGCAGGATGGCCACCTCACGGGCGAGGTTCTGGGCC
>JBJTVN010000175.1:0-5007 GCA_046081225.1 Alphaproteobacteria bacterium | reverse complement strand
GCGAGCGTCGCCACAGCCGAGTGCCGTGTACTAAACGTACACAAACGAGGCTAAGACGAACGCGCAGCCAGCGATACTCTTCAGATGCGATAGGTATATCCTCCCCTGATTGTTTTACCAGTGGTCCTTCTGGAGCAGCGTTTGCAATGATCGTTGATCTGTTATAATGATCCTTGGGAAGCAGAAGGGGCGCTAAGCCGCCCCCTTACCCCCCATGATTCTGGCCCGCGTAGTATCCCAATTCCAGGGGGCGATAGGTCATGTCGCGATTCAGTTTGGGATAGGTGGTTTTGATATAGGTTTTGGCCTCGGTTGTTTTGTCCACAATGCCCAGCGCCACATCATCATCTCCAAAGGTTGGGGTGGCCATATAGGCAATGGAGCCAATCAGCATGGCAAGGGGGCTGGAGGCTTGATTCAAAGCATCAGAATGCTTGTATCCCGACCGGTCCGTGGCCACGTTGATATCCCCCAGATAAATCAAATCCCCCGCGTTGACGGAAAATCCGCCGTACATGGGTTTTCGGCTGACGTTGTGCAGGCCCCCTTTGGCGGCCCATTCGCTGCGTAGGAAAATCTCTTCGATCATATAGTGCCCAGGCTTCAGGGCAATAACCTGATAGGGTTGATCCACAGGCACCAGGGCAAAGGCACCATGCACCACCCCACCGTAAGGGTTGGCTTCGGTGACGGGGGTGGGGGTATCTTCATCCAGCATGGCGGAGGGGGCATCCTCGGTGGCCTCGCTGGTTTGGTCTTCGGGGGGAGATTGTGTCTTTAGCACCTGTCCCGTGGCGGGATTGTATGAGGCAAAACGCATCACCGTTGTGTCTGGCCATTCCGAATTCACACGGGCCACCACAATAGCGTACCCTTCGGGGGATTCCTGCACCATCCCATTCATGGCAAATGGATTCGTGCGCGGCGGACGCTGACCCGCACAACCTGACAAGATTAACACCAGAATCAGCACAATCCACGGCACAATTCCCCTCCCAGAAACAGTATCAAAATCTCACAGTACCATCCTTGTTGGCGGCGTCAATCGGTCTGGGTTTTCGATGTGCCCAGCGACCTCCGGCGCTTCAACACTGTTAGTAAAGGTCTTGTTGTTTGATTTTTTTGTGTTAATGGATGGCTAAGAACACAAAAAAATCAGAAGCGGCCCTTTGCTATGCGCTTTGAAAAATCTGATACTGCCTTCATCTCCTTTCTCGCTCTCGCCACAATCAAAGTTCTTTACCTTTGGTAACAGTGGCCAAAAATCTTTCCTCATCCCAAATCATCACCCCCAGGGCCTCGGCCTTTTGGCGTTTGCTGCCGGCGTTTTCGCCCAGAACAACCACATCGGTGCTGCGGGACACATCAGAGGATACGCGAAAGCCCAAGGCTTTGGCCCGTTCCTTGGCTTCCTCTCGTGACATTTGGCGCAGGGTGCCTGTAAACACAATGGTTTTGCCGCTATAGGGCAAAGAGAGAGCAGGCGTCACGGGGGCGATGGTTAGGTGTTGGCTTAAACGCTGCACCAAGGCCCACGGGGCATCATGCTGGGCGTAGTCCGTCAAAGAGGCCACCAATTTGGGGCCAATCCCATCCAGCATTTCCAGCGCGGGATCCTCCCCCCCCTGCCGCAGGGTGTTCAGGCAGGACAAAAACGCCTCCACCGTGCCAAAGTGTCCCGCCAAGGTCTCCGCCGCCATTTCCCCCAAATGGGGAATGCCCAGCGCAAACAAAAAACGGGGCAGGGTGGTTTGCCGACCATTGTTTAGGGTGGTGACAAAATTATGAATCGCCTTCTCTTTCCACCCCTCGCGCCCTCTTAGCAAGGCGGGGGCTTTGTCCTGCAGATCAAACAGATCGGCGATGTTGGTGATCAGGCCTTCATCAAAAAACATCTCCAACTGTTTGGTTCCGATGCCGTCCAGATTCAGGGCGCGGCGGGATACGGCGTGACGAATGACCTCGAACTGTTGGGCGGGACAGGTGGCCCGCGCGATGCAGCGCCGCTGGATGTCGTTGCCGTGGCGGATGGCCTCTGCCCCGCAAACGGGACAATGATGGGGGAAGACAAAGGGGGTGGCTTCGGCCCGTCGCTGGCTGAGCACCACCGCCACCACCTGCGGAATCACATCCCCCGCCCGCTGAATCAGAACGTGATCCCCGATGCGGATATCTTTACGGGCGATTTCGTCTTCGTTGTGCAGCGTGGCCCGCCGCACCATCACCCCCCCCACATTGGTGGGACGCAGCTGGGCCACAGGGGTCAGGGCCCCCGTGCGGCCCACTTGGATGACAATATCCTCGATGACAGAGGTCGCCTGCTGCGCCGGAAACTTGTGCGCTAAGGCCCAGCGCGGGGCCCGTGCCACAAATCCCAAGCGTTTTTGCAGCATCACATCATCCATTTTATACACCACCCCATCAATATCAAAGGGCAAATCGGGCCGCACATCCTGAATCCGCGCAAACGTTGCCATGATCGCGGGCAAATCAGGACACAGACCACTATGGGGCGGCGTGACAAACCCCTGCTGCTGTAACCAATCCACCATCTGATGCTGATGGGGGATCTGGGGCAGAGGGGCGGCGTGATAGGCAAAAAACCGCAACGGACGGCTGGCTGTTACCGCCGCATCCAATTGACGCAGGGACCCCGCCGCTGCATTGCGGGGATTGGCAAAGGGGGGACGGCCCGCGGCCTGTTGCTGGGCGTTCAAGGATTCAAAATCGCTCAGCGATAAATAAATTTCCCCCCGAATTTCCAAACGCTGGGGGGCATGGTTCAGCGTGTGGGGAATATCGGGCAGGGTTTTGGCGTTGGCCGTGACAACCTCCCCCACCCTACCATCGCCGCGGGTGGCGGCACTGACCAGATGGCCGTTGTCGTAAATCAGGTTCAGGGACAGGCCGTCAATTTTCGGCTCTGTCCAGCAGGGCAAGGGGGTATCCTCTGGCAGGTCCAAAAACCGGCAGGCGCGGGCAAAAAACGCCTCAACGTCCTCGGCATTCATGGCATTGTCCAGCGACATCATTTGGGTGTCGTGGGGGATTTTATCAAAGGTTTCCAGCGCTGGGGCCCCAATGCTCAGGCTATCCTCCCCGCCCTCCAGTGCCCTTAGCGCACGCACCAGTTCATCATAATCCGCATCGGAAATGATGGGGGCATCGTTTTGGTAATACAGGCGATTGTGCTTTTCAATTTCCGCACGCAGTGCCGTGATACGATCTGGCATGATCTGCCCCTCTCATGATTTTTTTAACAAGACATAATACGCCCCCGCACCCCCATGCCGCTTGGCTGCGGGGCAAACATGGCCCACCAGACGGCGGAAAAGGGGCATCATCATCCAATCGTCAAAGGATTCCTTTAAGGTTCGGGTGTGGGGCTGGCTGTTGTTGCCTTTGCCTGTGATGATCAGCAATAGGCGTTGTTTTTGGTTCATGGCTTCGTGCAGGGTTTGCTGCAAACGATCGTGGGCCTGAATCAGGGTCAGGCCATGCAAATCCAGGGTGATTTGGGGGTTATACTCTCCGCGCTGCAACCGGCGCAGGGAGAGGAAACGTTGGGATGGCTTTGGGGGGGCCAGATCCTTATCCACAGCCCCCTTATCCATGGCCCTATGGCGCGATGGGGGGGAACCCAAGGGGCGTGTGGTGCTGCGGATATCCTCCCAAGTTTCCTCCATGGACAAAGGCTGTTGCTTGCTATTGTTTGCCCTGAATCGCAGCGATTTTTTCCCGCAGGGTCTCCAAAGAAACCGCACCGACCATTTTTTCCCCATTCACAAACAGGGTGGGGGTGGATTCAACGCCTAAGACCTTCTCAGCATCCAGACGGGTTTGCAGCAGGGCGTCCTTTTGGGTTTTGCTGGCCCAACAGGTGCTGATGGCGTCATCAGACAAGCCCGCTTGTAGGGTGATGGTTTTCAGGGGTTCCAAATCCCCCCGCGCATTTAACCACGTTTGCTGGTTGGCCAACAAGGTGGCAATATAGGCATCCTGCGAGGCCTGCGGCATACACAAAGACAACAGGGCCCCATTCAACGAAAACGGATCCCCCGCAAAATGACGAAACACCAAACGCACGGTGCCCGCTGGGATTTCATTGGTCTTCAGGGCAGAGACTGTATTTTTATAAAAATCCGCACAGTGGCTGCATGACAACGATGCATATTCAATGATGGTGACAGGGGCGTCAGCCTGTCCCAAAACAATATCATTGGGGCGTGGGCCCAGCAATTCGTCTTTGGTGGGATCGGCCTGCGCCATGGCCAAAGGGGAGGCGGCAAAAACGAATAAAAACAAAGCAAAAAACGCACGAAAACACATGAGGATCCCCTCTTTTGAAAAACAAACGGTGAAGAAATCTTAGGGATTTTTCGGAGACAGTGCAAGGGGGGAAATACCTGAGGACAGAGGACAGAGGACAGAGGACCGAAAAAAATCTTCCGTCTTCCGTCCTCGGTCTTCTGTCTTCCGAATGAGGCGAAGCGCACCCTTTGATGTCCTCCGGAAATCTGCTGGGTGGGCCTTTTCCGGAAGCGCCAAGAACAGGGCTCCCACCCACGCATTTTTCTTTCTTCGTCAAGGGGTGCGCTGCGCCGAGGCGGAAAAAATCATCCTCCCTCAGCCCGCTGCGCGGCCTTCAGTCCGGTATTTTTCCCGCCCCGCCCCTTGACAAACAAAGAAAACAGCCCCACCCCGCCCCGTTTTTTCCCATCCCATTTGCAGAAATGAATAGCCCTGACACCCGTTACAGGGCTATTCATTTCTCCCCGTGGCCAACGCCAAATCTTCGTCGAGCGCAGCGAATCCATCCAGAAATGCCAGCAGCAGAAAAACTGGATGGACACGCCTCCTCCGGAGGCTCGCAATGACAAAGGTTGTGCGTAAGTCTTATTAGAGCCCCTTGCAAAATTAGATAGATTGGGTTGATTTGGTAGAAAGTGAGAGGAAAAAGGGGGAAAGCGTGCCATACAGGGTTTGAAAAAAGCCTGTAGAAAGGAC
>JBJTVN010000174.1:0-5379 GCA_046081225.1 Alphaproteobacteria bacterium | reverse complement strand
CAAAAGGTTTTATAAAAAGCCCTGAAAAAAAGGCTGTGGATTTATGGATAAAAAGCTACCCATTCCCCCACAACTCAAAAAAACCTAAAGCGGACATTCTTAATTTGCTCAAAGCGGACATTTCTAATTTGCTTTGACACTTGGGCAACATACCCCTTGACCAACCCCAAACAACCGTGGTTCAACGGTAGAGAGAAATGAATAGTAACACGAGGGTTATGATGTCTTCCTGTCAATTGATCGCGGTGGCACAGCAAAAGGGCGGGGCGGGTAAAACAACCCTGTCCATCAATCTGGCCGTGACGTGGGCCAAGCAAGGCAAAAAGGTTTGCCTGATTGACGCCGATCCCCAAGAAAGCAGCACACGCTGGTATCAAATCCGGCAAAAATTGTATGGGAATACGGCGTACTATCCCGTGGTGCTGACCGCCAGTGGGTGGCGGATGAGTGCGGAATTGTCCCGCCACAGCAATGATTTTGACGTGATTGTGATTGACAGCCCCCCCCACACCCAGACGGATGCCCGTTTGGCCGTGCGATCCGCGGATTATGTCATTGTTCCGGCCCAGCCCAGCCCCGTGGATCTGTGGGCCAGTGAAGCCACATTGCAATTGGCGGCGCAGGAATCCACCCCGTGTTGCTTGGTGCTAAACCGCGTCACGCCCCGCAGCCTGCTGAATCAAGAGGTCGCCAGCACCCTGAAATCCCTGAATACCGATATTGCCAAAACAAAAATTGGCAACCGCGTGCATTTCGCCCGATCTCTCTTACAGGGCCGCGGCGTTTCCGAAGTTTACCCCAACAGCCACGCCGATGAAGATATCCTCTCCCTGATTGCCGAGGTGGAAAAACGCATGGCCAAACACGCCAAAGGCGCCGAGGCCCAGCGGGCGTGAGGGAGCAGGGATAGCGTAAACTATTGATATGGAGCGGCTTTTTCAATGGCATCCTTCGGTGCCGGTTCATTTTATTGGCTTTTAGGGTTTGGGGGGCGGATCGTATCCCTCTCCGCCCCACGGGTGGCAGCGCATCAGGCGTTTGGTGATGAGGCGGAGGGCTTTGAAAAGGGTGTGTTCTTTCAGGCAAAGGTGGGCATACTGGGAACATGTTGGCAAAAAGCGGCAGGATCGCCCCATAAACGGGGACAAAAACATTTTATACAGCCATAACAGGGCATAAAAGGGGGCTTTGAGCAGGCGCTGAATCATGGTACACACAAACCTTGGTTTCCTAGGATGATTCACTATACCCCATGCGTCCAGATATACAAATTATTGTGGATTTGGTGGAGGCCCATCAGCGCGTTTTGGATGTGGGATGCGGTGACGGTTTGCTGTTGCAGCGTCTAAGGGATGAAAAACAGGTGGATGCGCGGGGTATGGAGTTGCACCTAGAGAGTGTGCAATCCTGTGTCCAGCGGGGCTTGGCTGTGATTCAGGGGGATGCCAACCAAGATTTGGGGGATTATCCGGATCAATCCTTTGATTGGGTCATTTTATCCCAAACGTTGCAGGCCATGCAGCGTCCCGATCATATCATGCAGCAACTGGTGCGTATTGGACGGCGTGTTGTGGTATCCATTCCCAACTTTGGCTATTGGAAGGTGCGTTTGTTTTTGTTGCTGCGGGGTCGGATGCCCGTTTCCAAGTTTCTGCCCCATCAATGGTATGACACGCCCAACATTCATTTGTGCACCATTCGTGATTTTATCATCCTGTGTCGGGATCAGGGCATGACTTTGGAACGTTTGATCCCCCTGACCCCCTCGGGCACATACAATCGATCTTTTTGGGCGGATCACCTGATCAACTGGGCCGCTGAGCAGGCGGTGTTTGTGGTGACAGGTGACAGGTGACAGGTGACAGGTAGGTTATTGATTTATAAAGAATACTGTCAAGATAAAATACTTTTCATTTTCAACATTTTTCATTTTCTTAACAAGGAGATATTCTATGAGCACGACCCCCTATACCCAGCGTCTAGAATCCCCTGCTGTTTCTGCGGTGGCTTTGGCAGATGTTTTGTCCTATTTACGATTGCCAACGGCCACGCCGGAGGTTTCTTTGGTTATGCACTTTATGGAAAGTGCGGTTCAGGCCGTTGAGCTGTATTGTGGTTTGGGACTAATCCGTCAAAAGTGGCGTTTTGTCACCCATAAGTGGACAATCCGTCTGCCGGATCGTAAATCCTTTCGCGGGCCAGATGTTTTGGTGCGTTATCCTGGATGTTCCATTAAGGAAATGAAGCTGGCACGTACCCCCCTGATTTCTGTGGATGCGGTCAAAGTGGCTGGCACCAACGGATTGATGGAGGATATCGCCCCCGCATTATATCAAATTGAATCTGTGGGACAGAGTGTATTTCTACGCAATGCCTATGGCGCGGATTTGCCAAACCCCACCAAAGATCGCTTTGGGATTCGGGTGGATGCCACCATCGGGTTTGGGGACACCCCCAGTGCCATACCCGCCACCTTGCGCCAGGCCATTTTGGTGTTGGTGGCATCATATTATGAAAACCGTGGTAAGGGATACACAGATATGCCCCAATCGGTCAAAAGCCTGCTGGCCCCATGGCGTGAGGTGAATCTGTGAGGTTGGGGGGGGGCTTTATGTCCCCTGCGACTTACATGCCAGAAAGATCAACCCGACTAAAAATAGGATACATCATGAAAACAATCATGGGAAGAAAGAAAAAAAGCACCAAGGGGATGACCAGTTTTGATGCAAGGGATTCTAATTTGCCTTGGATTATGGCGATGCGATCTTTTCGCATTTCTGCAGCGAGCACACGCATGGATTTGGCAATGGGGGTTCCCGTCCGTTCGGCTTGGTTAACGGTGGTGACAAAAGAGCGGACTTCGTCAAGGGGAAAGCGTTTATAAAAGCCGTCAAAGGCTTTGGCTCTACTGTCGAGAAGGGCCAGTTCGATGCCAATAATCAAAAATTCCTCAGAAATCGTTGGGTATTTTTTTTCTAGTTCTCTGGCAATTTTGGCCATAGCCACATCAATGGTCATGCTGGCTTCGTTACACAGGGCCAGCATTTCCAAGGCATCGGGAAAAATACGCCGGATTTCTGCAACGCGTCGGTTGCGGCGGTTTTTCATGTATAAAATAGGGATATAAAGTCCTATGGCAGGGCCAAGAATATAGGGCAGAAGGACCATCAGATCGTCATCTATGGGCTTTAGGACCAAATATACGGCCCCCAACCCCAAACCCACAACGGCCCCCAGAAGCTGGGCGAAGGTGTAGATATGGAAAGCATAACTTTCTCTATACCCTGCCTCGAATAGCAATTTTATGGTTTCATTGGGGGCTTCGGACAAAGGACTATCGATATTCTTTTTCTTGCCAAAGTATTTTTCTAGGAAGTTTCCAAATATTTTAAAGGGTTTTTCCGATCGTATGGATTTGCGAAACTCTGTTTCTTGGCGTTTGGCCCGGATTTGTTTTTTAATCAGGCGATCAACAGCCTTTTCTGCGCCTTGAGGGATAACCCCCCGTAAAAAAAGGGCGATGGTGGCAAAACTGAGAACCCAAATGATGATCCCATTCATATCAACTATCCAATGCTTTTTTGTTCATATGACGGACCAAAAGAATGCCCAGAACCATCCAAATGACCAGCATTCGGCCCATATCTTTTCCTTCGGGCCCCACAAAGTACATAACATTTTGGCGATCCACAAAATACATCAAGATACTCACCACAATGGGCATTCCGATAAAAAAACGGACCTGAAATTTTGCACTGGCGGTTTTGATTTTCAGCTGTCTGAGCAGAACTTGGCGGTTTAGAATCATTTCCCTGAGAGAATCCATGCTTTTTCCAAGATTTCCACCCGATTCGATTTGGGTGATCACGCTGAGGGCGAAATAGTCAAAATCCTGCAATTGCAAACGAGAGCCGGCTTGTGTGATGGCCTGTTGTGGCGTGCGACCGAAAAGAATATCTTGGCGCATACGGTTAAATTCATCCTGAATGGGGCCAGGAAATTCTTCGGAAACAATACGAAAGGATTCCTGCAGGGACGCCCCGACGCTGATGGCACGGGCTATGGTGGCCACAACATCCACAAAATCTTTTTCAAAAAGATCGCGGCGTTTTTGTTGTTTTCTTTTCAGGTAAATGTTGACCATCATCAACCAAATGGCCAAAGCCAACGGTATAGCCATAGGCAGAGACAGCGAGGCCCCCTGAAAAAGACCAAACGCCATCAAAGCGGCAATGGGAAGGGTCAAGGCCAAAAATTGGTCAAAAGACATTTGAATGCCTGACGCAAACAGTTTGTCATTCAAACGTTTTTTCATGGTCACATGATCACCCGTATCCGTGTGTAACGTTCGTAGTTTTGCGGTGATGAGAGAGGCATGGGCTTTGGCCCCTTGTTTTTTAAGGGCACTTTGTTTCCCTTCCATGGCTTTTAGAGATTTTGGTATGATGCGGATAACACCGAGGCCATACAACACCAAAAGGAAGACGGTCAAAAATCCAAAAAACAACAAGACAAAGGTCATAGAAGATCCCCCTGCATAGCCAAACGGAGTTCATCACCCAAATCATAATAATTGGCACGCTCCACAAAAGCGGGGGTGATTTTGGTGCAGACGAATTCGCCCTTTAATTTCCCATCGCTGTCTGTGCCCTGGTAACGATAGACGAATAAATCTTGGGTGATGATGATGTTGTCCTCTACCCCTGTGATTTCAGTGATGTGGGTAACACGGCGGTGGCCGTCGCGCATCCGGCTGACCTGAACAATCAAATTCACGGCGTAGGCCACCATGGCCCGTGTGGTTTTTTCCGGCATGTCAAAGCCGGACATGGTGAGCATATTTTCCATACGCATCAAGCAGTTGCGCGGGGAGTTAGAGTGCACTGTGGACATGGATCCATCGTGACCTGTGTTCATGGCTTGGATCATATCCACAATTTCCCCCCCACGACATTCCCAGACGATAATACGATCGGGACGCATCCGCAGGGCGTTACGCACCAGATCGCGGATGTTGATTTCCCCCTCCCCCTCTAAGTTGGCAGGTCTGGTTTCCAGACGGACGACGTGGGGCTGTTGCAGTTTTAATTCCGCGGAATCTTCGATGGTCACCACACGTTCTTCATCCCAAATCCGTTGAGAGAGGGCATTCAGGAGGGTTGTTTTTCCCGATCCCGTTCCCCCTGAAATCATGATATTAACGCGGGATTTTGCGGCGATATTCAAAACGCGTTCCATGGGCGCGGAAATACTGCCGCTGGCCACCATATCCGCCAGCGTGATGCCCTTGACAGAAAATTTTCGAATGGAAATGGCTGTACCATCCATGGACAGGGGATGGATGATGATGTTCACACGGCTGCCGTCGGACAATCGGGC
>JBJTVN010000173.1:0-2143 GCA_046081225.1 Alphaproteobacteria bacterium | reverse complement strand
GGGCTTTTTTACCCGCTTGTTTTATAATGCGTCAATGACGGGAAAGGTTAGCCAAACCCCATGGATCGCGATCATCTGATTTTAATTGCCGAAGACGAGGATGCCTCTCGGGTTTTGATGGCCAAATCCCTTGAAAAGCTTGGCTTTAAGTGTATCGCGGTGGAACATGGGGAAGAGGCCCTGCAGGCCTTTCGCAAAGTTCATCCTTCCATCATTTTGCTGGATGTCATGATGCCTGTGATGGATGGCATTGCATGCTGTCAACATATCCGCGCGGACGGTGACTTTGGGGCAGAGGTGCCCATCATCATGATCACGGGGTTACAGGATCTGGACATGGCCAACGCCTGTTACGATGCAGGGGCCACAGATTTTATCACCAAACCCATCAACTGGATCGTGTTGCAGCATCGCATACGGTATATTTTTCGGGCCTATCAAAATTTAAAAAAACTCCGCGATGGGGAATCGCGATTGATGACGGCCCAGCGCATCGCGCAATTGGGGTATTGGTATTATGACCGCGCTGTGAAAACCATTCATTTTTCCGAAGAGGCCAAACGGATTTTGGATTTGGATCCCCATCAGCGGCGCCCCTATAGCCTGGAAGAATACATACGTCTTGTTCCCAAATCCGATAAAGTTTTGGTGGAAGGATTTTTCAACGACACCCTGATGCATAACAAAAACACGGCCATCGATCATGCCCTGTTAACCCAAGATCATCGTGTGCGTTATATTCATCTGCAAACAGGCATGGATGCCAGAATGGATCCCAATGCCCTGTTCGTCAACGGGATTGTGCAGGACATCACAGAGCGCAAGCAGTACGAAGAAACTCTGAACGTCACCCAATTCGTTGTGGACCGCGCCCCTGAAGGGGTGATGTGGACCAATGCCTTTGGAAAAATTCTGTATGTTAATGATGCGGCCTGCCAACTGTTGGAGCGTCCCAAAGACGATCTGCTGCGCAGCACCATTCACGGTCTGCGGGATTTTCATAATCTTGACCAATGGAGGGATCACTGGAATCTTCTGAAAACCAAGGGGGCTTGCACCACCGAGGAAATTTTGATTCATCGTGACGGCCATAAAAAAATTATTGAATTCACAGAAAACTATTTGCTTTACAAAAACAAAGAATTCAACTGCGCCTTCATGCGGGATGTGACCAAAAGTAAACAAGAAGAGCAGGAATTGATCCAAGCCAAAAACCAGGCGGAATCTGCCAGCCGATCAAAATCCGAATTTCTGGCGAATATGAGTCACGAACTCCGCACGCCTCTCAACGCCATCATCGGGTTTTCCAGCATCATGCACAGTCAGACCTTTGGCCCCATGGGACATGATAAGTATTTGGAATACGCCCTAGACATCAAAGAAAGCGGCGATCATTTGCTTAGTATCATCAACGATATCTTGGATCTCTCGAAAATCGAGGCTGGTCAGTTTCAGTTGTATGAATCCAAAATGCATCTGGGCAAGGTTTTGGCCTCGGCCCTGAGGATTGTTCGGGGCCGGCCTGAGGCTGAAAATATCTCCCTGATTGAGGAGATTCCGGATACCTTGCCCATCATCTACGCAGATGAGCGGGCGTTAAAACAAGTGGTGATGAATATCCTGTCCAACGCTGTCAAATTTACAGATGAAAAAGGCACAGTCGCGCTGTCCTGTCATTATGACTCTGACACCGATTTTCCTGTGGAAATTCGGTGTACCGATACCGGCGTGGGCATGCGTGAGGAAGACATCGACAAAGCCCTGAAACCCTTTACGCAAATTGACAATTCCTACGCCCGCCGGCACGAAGGCACGGGGTTGGGTCTGCCGTTGGTACAAAAACTCATGGATATGCATCAGGGAAAACTGCATATCCAAAGCGCGGAAGGCCGGGGCACCACCGTGTCCCTGTTTTTGCCCAAAGTCAGGGTTGTGCAGCAGAGTGAGGTTTAACCGTCACGCCGCGGGACCAATCCATCCGCCGCCCAAAACGCGGGAGTCTTGGGAAAAAACGCACGCCTGACCAGGGGCAATGCCGTATTGCGGTTCATCAAAGGTGACGGTGGCGGCGGCATTATCCTCGAAAGTGATGGTGGCGGGGGCGGTGTCTTGGCTGTAGCGGCATTTGGCCTGAATCCGGTGG
>JBJTVN010000172.1:0-5118 GCA_046081225.1 Alphaproteobacteria bacterium | reverse complement strand
ACCAATACGGCGGGAATGCTAGAGGCCAACATGCTGACCGCATACACAAAAAATAATTTCAAAGTGCGCCGTGGCAAGGCCCGCAGTCCGAGGAACAGGGATCCATGATCGGACGTGTCTGTTATATCCTGATGCGTTTGTTGTTTTGCACGGTGCAAAACAGGGGATAGGCTGAGAAACGCCCAAACCCCCAGCCCCATCAAAACCGTTAAAACCCCCGCATACCATAAAAACACGTGATCCTGAGGCACGGTTTTTGCCAACAGGGTGGGCAGGGAAACGGCAATCACCAAGCCCACCAAACCAAAGGCCTCTCGCGCACCCGCTATGCGCGTTTGATCGTTGGGATCAGGGGTCCACAGGGTGGCCTGCGCCCCCAAAGTGATGCCCAACAGGCTATGGGCCGTCACGGCCAAAAAACTGCACAGCAAAAACCAAACAGGGGCCGAAATCAAAACCGTATTAAAAAGACCCGCCAAAGCCAGACAAAGGCCCACACCCCCAAGCATCACAAAAACGCCAAAACGCCCCCGCCGCCGATCCACCAACCACCCCATCAGGGGGTCCTGAAAAGCATCCACCAACCGAATAGACAGCAGCAATGCCCCCAAAAGCGTCAAAGATACCCCGTGCTGCGTCGCATAAACATCAGGGGCCAGCACATACAGGGGAAAGCCCGCAAAGGCCATGGGCAGCGCCATGAATCCATAAAGCCAAAGGGATCTGGAGGTTACGGCCACAGAGCGCATCACAACCCCAGCAGGGCTTGGCGCAGGGCGGGCTCTGATGTGGTGTCCGCCAACCAAATCCCAAAAAACCGCTGGGCAAAGGCATCCCCCGCAATGGTGCCAATGGGGGTTTCTCCGCTGTAAAACGTGGTGCCTTTCTGGGGGGTGTACACGGCAGAAAGCACAGAGCCTTTTTTGACGTCAGGAAATATGGCCTGCATGTCCTGTTGCCACTGGGTGAGCAGGGCCGGTTCGTCAAAACCCTGCTTTTTGATTTCATCAAGGGATCGCTCAGCGATATCTTTGCCTGTGATTTCGCGATAATACTCCAAGGACAAGGCAAATGGCTTTTGGGGATCCCACTGACCCTTGGGGGCGTAAAGGGTGGCCTGATACACATCCCAAAACGCAAAGGATAAGATGCCTTGACCCACCTTTTGGGCCTCAGGAATCTGTTGTTGCACAAGGGGAAAAGCCGAGGCCACAGGTGCCCCCATCAGAAAAAAAATGATGCATAAAGTCAACGGCTTAAGCATGGCGCAATTCCCATTGCATCACATCGGTGCGGCCACTGCGAAACGCCGCGATACAGCATGTTAGATAAAACCGCCATAGACGAATGAATTTATCATCAAAGCCCATAGCCTTGATTTCCCTCATCTTATTTTCAAAATTGTTCAGCCAGTGGTTTAACGTCACGGCGTAATCTTGGCCAAAGGAAAAGGTATCGGTGATATGCAGGCCGGCTTTTTCCGTTTCCTCCCGAAAACGACGGGGGGATGGCAACATGCCGCCGGGAAAAATAAACGTCCGAATGGCATCCCCGCCCTGACGGTAACGCTGAAAAAAGGCATCGCCCACGGTGATGGTTTGAATCACGGCCTTGCCGTTTTCGGCCAGCAGAGCTTTGATTTTGCCAAAGTACACGGGCCAGAAGGCTTCCCCCACGGCCTCGAACATTTCGATGGACACAATGTGGTTGTAGCGGTCTTTTTGGTGTCGGTAATCCTCCAGCGCAACATCCGCATGGTTGCCCAGACGGTTACGGGCAAAGGCCTGTTGGGCAGGGGAGAGGGTTAAACCTTTCAGGGCATAATCCCCCCGTGTCAGGGCGCGTTCCATAAACCCGCCCCATCCACAACCAATTTCCAGAACGTTGCCCGAGGGGTTTAAACGATCCAAAATGCGGTCATATTTGTTATGTTGGGCCTGCTCTAAGGATTCCTGAGGATGATGAAATAGGGCTGAGGAATAGGTCATGCTGGGATCCAGCCACAGGGCATAGAAATCATTGCCTAAATCATAATGGGCCTGAATGTTTTTGGGGCTGCCACGCAGGGTGTTGCGATGCAGCAAATACCCCATGCGGGACCCCAAACGCCCCCAGAGATTGCCGAAAATATACTGCGCCAACGCATCCTGATTTTGCAATCCAAACAGGAAAAAGGCACTGGGATCTGGGGAATCCCAACGCCCATCACGATAGGTTTCTGCCAAGCCAATATCCCCCCGCTGGATCATACAGCGGGCCACATTCCAATCATGCAAGATAACATGAGCCTGCGCCCCAGGCAGCGCCCCCCTAAAATCATGCCGATGACCATCGGGGGTTTCGATGGTGATGGCCCCATGGTCAATACGACTGAGAGCCTTTAGGAATGATTGGGTGATATAGTGATCAAACATCATAGGGTCATCACATTTACAAAAAAGACATTGGGAATTCTTTGGAATTTAGATCATTTTTCGCGAAAGGGGAACGCCCAAAATTTTAAAAATCCCCTCTTACTGTCCCCACCCCTGAACCAATTTCACTTTATCGGGCCATTGTAAAATCAAAGTTTGGTTTTTCCCCACAATCCGAAAAAAGAGGGTTGTTTTCCCCCGTGGCAGGGCCTGGGCGGCCTGATGCCAGTAGGATAAATCCTCTGACCGATTGATGGTGATGGTCATTTCGGTGTGGTGGGATAGGGTGCGCTCTTCTAAACTGGCCACATCCCGAACGATTAAGCGATAGCCATTATCATCATGGCTGAGGGTGGCGCGAATCAGCAGGGGTGAACCCGCTTCGATCAAAGGACGGGCGGCATCCAGAGCTTCGGAAAAACACGTCACTTCAAAAGATCCCGTCCAGTCTGAGGCCTGTAGAAACGCATAGCGATTTCCCTTGGCCGAGCGTTTTTCTTTTTTGGCGGTAATCACCGCCGCCAACGTCAATTCCCGATCCCCCCCTGCGGCCACTAAGTCCCCAATTTGGGCGGCGGTGGTGATATTGAGCCGATCTGCAAAGGCCGCGTAGGGATCCAGCGGGTGTCCGGAAACATAACAGCCCAAGGCCTGATATTCATGCTGCAACAGGTCGGCTTCGCGCCAGCGCGGGCCAGAAGAATCCAATTTTGGGGTGGTAGGATGCAGGTCCAGACCCCCAAGCAGCGTCATCTGGGAACCTTCTTTGCCCTGATCTTGGGCATATTCCAGCAACAAGGGCACATTATGATACAAAACATCCCGCGCAATCCCAAACCCATCCAGAGCCCCCGCAGCCACCAGATTTTCCAAAAACCGTTTGTTAATCTGCCCCGTCATGCGCTTTAGGAAATCAAAGAGCGTTATGAAGGGGCCGTTGTCTTCACGGTTTTTCACCAAAAAGGCCGCGAATCCCTCCCCCACCCCCTTAATGGCGGCCAGGGCATAGCGGATGCTGGGGGCAAGGGTTGTATCGCTGCCCCCCTCCACCTGAAACAACACCCCAGAATGCTGCACATCCGGCGGCAGAATGGTTAAGCCCGAGGCCACCACATCCTGTTTAAACAGGGCCAGTTTATCCGTGTTGCTGAGTTCATAACTCATGGTGGCTGCCATAAAAATGGCGGGATAATGGGCCTTCATCCACGCCGTTTGATAAGCGATCAGGGCATATGCGGCCGCGTGGGATTTGTTAAATCCATAACCGGCAAATTTGGCCATCTGATGAAACACTTCTGCCGCTTTGGATTCGGGCACACCTTTGTTTTTGGCGCCTTCGATAAAGCGGGCGCATTGTTGATCCATTTCAGATTTGATTTTTTTACCCATGGCACGACGCAGCAAATCGGCTTCGCCAAGGCTGTATCCCCCCATGGCTTGAGCAATCTGCATGACCTGTTCCTGATAAATCATCACCCCAAAGGTTTCTTTCAAAACAGGCTCGCACAGGGGATGCAGATAATCGGGGGTTTCCCGTTCATGCTTGCAGGCTACATAACGGGGGATGTTGTCCATCGGTCCTGGGCGGTACAGGGAAACGAGGGCAATGATATCCTCGAAACGATCCGGTTCCATGGTTTTCAGGACCTCGCGCATGCCGGCACTTTCCAGCTGAAACAGGCCCATGGTTTGACCAGTGGCCAAGAGTTCAAAGGTTTTTACATCATTCAGGGGCAGAGCGTTCAGATCCACGCGCTGCCCTGTTTCCTGCAGAATCATCGCGCATCCCAAACACAGAATGCTGAGGGTTTTCAGGCCCAAAAAGTCGAACTTAACCAGCCCCGCCTGTTCAACATATTTCATACTGTACTGGGTCACGGGCATGTCAGAGCGGGGATCCCGATACAGCGGCACAACTTCTTGTAACGGCTGATCCCCAATCACAACACCGGCGGCATGGGTTGAGGCATGACGATACAGCCCCTCCAGCTTTAGGGCGATGCTCATCAAATCCTTGGTTTCTTCGTCGTTTTTCAGGGCCTTCAGGGCGGGCTCGCTGTCAATGGCCTCCGCCAAGGTCACAGGATGTGCGGGATTTTGGGGGACCATTTTGCAAATGCGATCCACCTGACCGTAGGGCAACCCCAAAACACGCCCCACATCCCTCAGGGCCGCGCGGGCCTGCAACGTGCCAAAGGTGATAATCTGGGCCACACGATCATAGCCATACCGCTGCTGCACATAACGCAGGACCTCGTCCCGACGATCTTGGCAGAAATCAATATCAAAATCGGGCATGGAGACACGCTCGGGGTTCAAAAACCGCTCAAACAGCAGATTCCAGCGCAGAGGATCCAGATCCGTAATGTTCAAACACCACGCCACCAAGGATCCCGCCCCCGATCCCCGCCCTGGCCCCACGGGTATGCCTTGATCTTTGGCCCATGTGATAAAATCCGAAACAATCAGAAAATATCCAGAAAATCCCATGCTGATAATCACATCCAGCTCGAAGGTTAGCCGCGCATGATAAACGGCAGCGGCATCCTCTCCCGCCGCAACGTCGGTGGGGTGCTGGGCAAGGCGTTGTTGCAGGCCCGCTCGGGCTTTCTCGCGCAGCATTTCCGCTTCGTCTTGGGCAAAGGCTGGCAACATGGGGCTGCGCTTGGTGGGCATAAAGGCGGTGCGCTGGGCAAAAACGTGG
>JBJTVN010000171.1:0-5444 GCA_046081225.1 Alphaproteobacteria bacterium | reverse complement strand
GCCATGACAAAGGCTGGGGGCAGGGTGCCGGATTGTGCCAGCAAGCGGCGCAAAATCTGGGTTTCACGGGCAGGACGGATAAAGGGGTCGTGTTGACCCTTTTTCAATTGGGCCACATCCGCCACAATGGCCATGCGTTTTTTCAAAAGCGAGATCAACGCATCATCACAGGCATCAATCTGGGCCCTGAGATTCGAAAGAGACTCTGAAAAAAGACGTGCATTCATCATACAGCCAGCATAAAACGGTTGTTATGACAAAGCAACCCTCCTTTCTGTATAACAACCCCGATGTTTTTTATCATGCTGTGCGGGATGCGGCGGCGCGGACCCTGCAATGCGGGGTGACGTTGCCAGAGGTCCGTTTGGCCTATCAAACCTATGGCACCCTGAATGCTGATGCCAGCAATGCGGTGTTGGTATGTCATGCCTTAACAGGGGATCAATATCTGCTGGGCATCCATCCGTTAACGGAAAAAGACGGGTGGTGGCATACCATGATTGGACCAGGAAAAACCATTGATACGGATCGTTTTTTTGTCATTTGCAGCAATGTGTTGGGGGGATGTGCGGGATCCACTGGCCCCCTAAGCCTCAACCCCGTCACGGGCAAAGAATACGGCATTGATTTTCCCACCGTCACCATGCGGGACATGGTGCAGATGCAATACGATTTGATACGGGGTTTGGGTGTTCAGCAACTGGCGGCCATCATTGGCCCCTCCATGGGGGGGATGCAGGCGTTGCAATGGGGGTCCACCTATCCCGATATGGCGCGGCATATCATTTTGCTGGCCACATCCCATCGCCACAGTGCCCAAAACATTGCCTTTCATGAAATTGGTCGCCAAGCCATCATGGCCGATCCCGATTGGCATGGGGGACGTTATCGGGATTTTGGGGTGATCCCGCGTCGTGGTCTGGCGGTGGCCCGCATGACGGGGCACGTGACGTATATGTCCGAGCAAACCCTGCAACGCCGCTTTGGCCGCAGCTTGCAGGATCGCACCCAGCTGAGATATGGTTTTGATGCGGATTTTCAGGTGGAAAGCTATCTGCGCTATCAGGGCAGCACCTTTGTGGATCGGTTCGATGCCAACAGTTATTTGTATATGACGCGGGCCACGGATTATTTTGATCTGGCCTTTGAACACGGCGGCGTGTTGGCCAAAGCCTTTTCGGGCCAAACACGGTATCACGTTATTTCTTTGTCCAGCGATTGGCTGTTTCCCACGGCAGGTATGCGCCAGATTGTGAAGGCCCTGAATGCCTCTGGCCACGCCGTCAGTTTTGTGGAAATCCAAACCCATCGGGGCCATGATGCCTTTTTATTGAACGAGCCCGATGTGATGCAAACCTTGGCCAGTTGTTTTGGGACGGTTTGATGGTTTTATCCTTGGGGGATAGGATTGTTTTTGTTTTGGAAAAGGCGGGGCGCCGGCGCGAAAAAAATCATCCTCCCTCAGCCCGCTGCGCGGTCTTCGGTCCGGTATTTTTCCCGCCCCGCCCCTTGACCCCCAAAGAAAATCGTCCCGCCCCGCCGCGTTTTCTCTTTCACCATAAACACCCTGTTTTTTCACGAACGGAAAATCTTTACTTTTTAAGACAACAGGATAGATTGCCCCTTTATAAAATTAAAATTCTTTCCCCATGTCTCTGGACAGTGATCGCCCTCTTTATGATGTGATTCAGGCCAGAGGGCAGACCCCGCCGGAAACCCTTCTGGTTTATGTTGCCCAAAACGAACAGCGCATGGCCTATGCGCATCAGGTGTTTCAATTTTTTGATCCCCATCTGCGCGTGTTGCGTTTGCCGCCGTGGGATACCGATCCCTATGCCCGCATTAGTCCCGACAGTGATATTATGGCGGAACGGTTGGCGAGCGTGTCTCGGTTGCATCTTGGCTTTGCGGATCATCCCACGGTGCTGGTGATTGCGGCGGCAGCATGGCTGCAAAAAATTGCACCATCGTCTTTTTTTATGGGCCAGATTCACACCCTGCGCGTGGGGGATGCTGTGCCCGATGCGGCGATGCAGACCTGGTTGACGGAGGGCGGCTATAAACGCGCCAGCACGGTCCACCAACGGGGGGAATTCTGTTTTCGCGGGGGGATTGTGGATGTTTTCCCCCCCTTTTCCCCGCATCCTGTACGATTGGATCGCTTTGGGGATACACTGGAAAGCCTGCGGGCCTTTGATCCTGTGTCCCAGTGCACCCTTCGGTCCCTGAAAAGCGTTACCCTGTCCCCCGTCAGCGAGGTCATCCTGACCGACGCCAGCATTCAGCAATTCAAAGACCAGTACCGTATCCTCTCCGAAGGTCTATACACCAAAGATCCCCTGTATCAAGCCATAGACGCGGGACAGGCCTTTCCTGGGATGGAACATTGGTTACCGCTGTTTCATGGGCCGTTGGTGTCTGTTGCGGACAGCTTGCCCAAAAACGCCATCATCACGTGGGATGCGGGATATCAGACCGCCCTGACGGCCCGTTGGTCGTTGATTCAGCACCTGTATGATCAACGGGCTTCAGGGTCGAAATCGGGGGATGTTCCCTATTACCCCGTGCCTGTGGAGGATTTGTTTGTCCGCCCCACAGCATCAGGGGCGTGAAGGCGTTCTGGCTTTATTCGTATTGCTTTTGTCTTTGCTCTCTTGGTTTTTGCTCTCTTGATTTTTGCTATTTCTTTCTTTGTTTTCCTGCTCCCGTCGTCCCATGCCAAACAGGTCTTGTAAGGCCCCAGGCGTGAACGAGGTCAGAGGGTTGACCGTAACAGAAGGGTCATCCATTTTGCCGCTCAGGCCAAAGGAGATGGAAATGATCCCTTTGTCTTCGTTGGTTAACAAACTGCCCACCAAGGGAATGAAGGACACAATCCGCGAGAGGGCATATGCGGGCACCAAGGCTCCTTGCCCCCGTATGGTGTCATCATTCAGCCCCATTTGTCCCGTAAAGAACACCCCAAGGGAGGCATTTTTCATTTCTAGATTGTCGATAAAAAAGGTCTCTTTCCCCAACCGCGCATCCAGAATGATGGTATGCATCAGCATCCCCTGTCCCGTCAGCAATTCCAGCGGCCCCGACAGGGACGCCAGCGACAGAATGCGACTGAAAATGGGGGCCCGTTTCAGGGTCACCTGATTCATTTCCGCATGAATTTTGGTGTTGGGTGTTAAACGCCCTTGGGTCAGGGGGGCAATGGTGCCCTTTAGGGTGCCGCCCTGCAGGCGGGATTGCAGGCCCAAGGCTTCGGTTAAAAAGGCGGTATCCTCCGAGGTCACCGCCACCGATGTGCCCTCTGGGTTCAGGGTGATTTGAAAAGGCTTGCCCGCTTTGGATTGGCCAGAGAGGGACAAACGCTCCAGCGCATCGTTGTGCATTTGGGTGTCCAACATCATGCCGAAAAGATCATGGTCCACCAAATGCACAACTTTGCTTTGGGCCCGCAGGGTGAGTTCGGGCAGATCAAAAGCATCCACTTTGCTTTCGGGGGGCTCAAACCCCTCAGGGTGTCCCGTGCCAAAATGTTTCAAATCCACGATGTTGGCGGTGGCGTCGATGGTCAGATGGCCTTGGGTGTCTGTGATGACGGCGCGAAGATCATTGGATCCCAAGGTAAACGCATCCACCCGCACCCGCGTGATCCCATCGGGGGTGTTTTTCAGGGTGCCCATGGCCCCGCTTCCCTTTTCCCCCTGAACATCAAAGGTCCGCTGCGCGGGGGTGCCTGTGATGGTGGCGGTTAAGGGGACGCCCTTGGGCTTGAGAAAGGTGGGGGTGGTCAGGCTGATGCCCATATCTTTGGCATCGAGGGTTATGATGGAATCCTGTTTGCCCATGGGTTGTTCCAGACGCAGCCGCCCCGCCCCCGTCATCATGGCCATAGAGGGCAGATAGGACACCACCTCAGATGCGGGCACAACGGCATCCACGGTGATGCCCGTTTTGGCTTTTTCCCCCCGAAAATCCCCCTGAAACACCACATCGGCGGGAACGGTTTTGGCCAGAACTTGGCCGCGAATATTCAAGCCATTGTTTTTAAACGTCACCTTCAGGTTCCCGTCCCGAACGGGCAGGGGCAAATCGGCGTGGGTCATGGCAAAGCGTTTGATCTGGGATGTGGCCGACAGCGTCACATCCGCAAATGCCAGATCATCAATTAACGGAAAGCCCACAGACAGGGCCGTGACGGCATCCCCATGAAAGGTATCTTGATTCAGGCCGGCGTTTTTGAACTCTTCGGGAATGGCCCGCATGATTTCTGCCACTTGGTTTTTCAGGGGGCCGGTCAACTGGGCTTTGATCAGGATGGTTTGCATATCTTTATCAAACCCTGTGATGGTGACGCTGCCCTTGCTCAGCGGGGTTGTGCCCATCATCGCCTTGGTGATGGTGCCCGTCATGCCCGAGAGATCAAATCCCAAAGTGGCCTGAACCCCCGTGATGGGGCTCATTTGCGGCAGATAGGCAATTGTGGCCCCGCTCAGGGCAACGGTGGCGTTGAGGGTATGAACATCCAAGGCTTTGTTGGCGTTGGCTTTCAGGGATACCGTTAAGGTCGCATCGGGCACCGTTCCCTCTGGGATATGATCCACCACCCACGCCTTTCCCCCTGCCGCCAGATCATCGGGCCACAGGGGGCCCAGGTGTTTGACGGGCAGGTTTTGCAGGCGGGTCCGCATATCCACAGCCTGGGGTGTGGCCTCTGCGGTTAGGGTCAGGGTGCTTTCGCCCATGTTCAGGATGATGGGCTGGGTCACGGTGGCTTTTTTGTGTTTTAAATCCAGCATGATTGTCCCCTGTCCTTTCAGGGTCAGGGGGCCTGCGCTGGTGTCCGAGGGGGCAGGGACCACGGCCTGATCCGTTGTCATAGAGAGGCTGAGGGTTTCCAGCATTTGCTGGTTTATCGTGCCGCGCCCCTGCAACCCAAAGGGCACGGTGGCTTGTCCCTGCCGAAAGGTGCCATGGGCTGTTAAATCACTTTCTGTGGGGTTGATAACCTGATAAGTCGCCGAAAAATCCTCCAGACGTTTTTCGCTGGTGGGCGTTTTGATGACCAAGGCACCGTGCCGGAGGATCATCTCCCGCAGCGGCAAACCGCCAAGGGGTATGGCGGGGGGGGAGAAGGATCCCCCATCCCCTTTTGGGTTGTCCACGGTCAAATGCCCTTGGGGGGCATCCAACACCAAACGATCCACCATAAACCGGCGGGGATAATGAAACCCATAGGATAGATCCAGCACCACACGCCGAACATCGGCATACACTGGCAAAGTATGCCCAATAACGGTGACATGATCCAAACGGATCTGAATGGTGTTGGCTTGGGGATCCCATGTGGCATGCAGCGTTTGTGCAGAAAAATCCGCTGGTAGGATCAGGGGGATTGCTTGCCGCAACAGGGATTCCAGAAAAACACTGGCATGCTCTTTGTGGTCCATCTG
>JBJTVN010000170.1:0-2955 GCA_046081225.1 Alphaproteobacteria bacterium | reverse complement strand
GGCGCTCGCTATCGCTCGCTGGGCCGGAATGACGCATAATCCTTAGCTTTTGGCAGACATGAACAGCCCTGTGTTGATTATGCTTTTCATAGACAACCCGATCAACCTTTGATAAGTTGGTATCTGTTTTCAATACGTTATAAACTCAGGATTTACGCAGAACGTCATGGCGAGCCTCAGCAAGAGGCGCGCCCATCCCGTCTTTCCGCTGGGGACAGTTCTGGATGGCTTCGCTGCGCTCGCCATGACGGGTGTTCTGCGTAAGTCCTGAAACAATCAAAACATTTGAGTTTTTTTATGACATTGCCCCCCCTGCCCATTTTCCTTGCGCTGGATGATCCCGATTGGGATTTGGGGCACGTGCGGCGCATGGCCCCGCAAATTGCGGGTGTCAAGCTGGGCATGGCCTTTTTTTATCGCTTAGGGCCGGTGGGGGTTCAGGCCATCAAAGAGCTGGGCGTACCCCTGTTTTTGGATGTGAAGGTTCATGACATTCCCAACACGGCGGCGGCGGCGGTGCGGGCGTTGACGGCTTTGGGGGCATCCTATATCACGCTGCATGCGGCGGGGGGTGGGGATATGCTGCGGGCCGCGCGACAGGCGGCGGATGCCGAGGCAGCGGCGCTGAACATCCCCCCCCCCCGTTTGCTGGGGGTGACGGTGCTGACCAGTATGGACCAAACAACCCTCAGCACCGTGGGCATAAACGGCCCCCTGATTCATCAGGTCCGCCGGCTGGCGGACATCAGCATGGATGCGGGGCTGGACGGCATTGTCTGCTCGGCCATGGATTTGGGGGGGCTGTCCCTGCCAGAGGAGGCGTTGGCCATCACCCCTGGCATTCGCCTGCCCCATATGGCCATGGACGATCAAGTGCGCACCATGACCCCAGCGGAAGCTATGACCGCCGGTGCCACCCATCTGGTTATGGGGCGGCCGTTGTTGCGGGCGGCGGATCCGCTCAAGGTTCTCTCTGACATTCGCAGGGACATGGGATTATGACACGCATCAAGTTTTGCGGCCTGACGCGCACGGCAGATGTGATTCTGGCGGGGGCTTTGGGGGTGGATTATGCGGGGTTGGTGTTTTATCCGCCATCGCCCCGCGCGGTGTCCCTGATTCAGGGGGCCCATCTGGCGGCTGTGGCCCGTGCCCACGGGATACAGGTGGTGGCCCTGACCGTCAACGCACCCCCCGCCCTGTACGAGGCCATTGCGGCCCTGATCAAACCCGATCTCTGGCAACTCCACGGCCAAGAATCCAACGAAGCAATCATTCACATACAAAAAATGTTTGGGAAACCTGTCATCAAGGCCTTTGCCATCGCATCGCCGCAGGATATCCCCCAGCGCAGTGCGGCGGATTTTTGTTTGTTTGATAGCCAGCCCAGCCCCACCGATGCCTTGCCCGGGGGGAATGGACGGGGATTTGATGTATTCCTGATTCAAAAAGTGAACGTTCCCTTTTTTTTGGCAGGGGGATTAACCCCTGAAACGGTGAAGAATGTTTGTGAACGCACGCATCCTTTTGCGGTGGATGTGTCCAGCGGCATTGAAACGGTGCGGGGTATTAAGGATCCCATAAAAATGCGGGCGTTTGTGGAGGGTGTGTTATGAGTTTTCCCCGCACCCGTCTTCGCCGCCTACGCGCCACCCCCGCCATGCGGGATTTGGTGCAAGAGGTCCACCTGCATCCCAGCGACCTGATCCAGCCCTATTTTGTCCATGACAGGGATGGGGATACCCCCATTGACAGTTTGCCGAACCAAAGCCGTTTGTCGCTGGCTTCGGCATGTGAACGCTCGCGTATTTTTTATCAGAACGGCGGGCGGGCGGTGTTGCTGTTTCCTGTGGTGGACCTTGCGCTTAAGGATGATGTCGGCAGCGAGGCCCACAATCCCAACAATCTGCACGCCCGCGCTGTGGCCGCTGTGAAGGCGGCTGTGCCAGATTTGGTGGTTATGGCGGATGTGGCGCTGGATCCCTATACATCGCATGGCCATGATGGGGTTTTGAATGCGGCGGGGGATGTGGACAACGATGCCACGGTGCACGCCCTGATGGGGCAGGCTCTGGTTCTGGCCCGCGCGGGGGTGGATGTCATTGCCCCGTCGGATATGATGGATGGCCGGATTGGGGCCCTGCGGGGGGCGTTGGATCAGGCGGGGTTTTTGGGGGTGTCGTTACTCTCCTATACGGCCAAGTTTGCCTCGCACCTATACGGGCCCTTTCGGGATGCGGTGGGCAGCGGCGGGGTGTTGCGGGGGGATAAAAAAACCTATCAGATGAACCCTGCCAACGCGGCGGAGGCCCTGCGCGAGGCCGCCGAGGATATCGCCGAATCCGCCGATATGCTGATGGTGAAGCCCGCCACGTTTTATTTGGATGTGCTGTATCGCCTCAGCCAAAGCACGACGGTCCCCGTGTTGGCCTATCACGTCAGCGGCGAATATGCCATGTTGCACGCGCTGGCCCAGCAAACAGGCACCCCCTTTGCGGCCCTCTATCACGAAGCCCTGCTGTCCATCAAACGGGCAGGGGCGCGGGGGATTGTCACCTATGGGGCGGAGGGGGTGGTGGGGAATAAGAATTAACAAAAAAGTGTCGCCAAGAGATTATCCAACCTGTTGCTTTTTCCGTCCTCCGTCCTCCGTCCTCCGCTCACCGCCGATGCAACGGCTTGTAGGCCCGTGGGGTTTCGCCGATATAGCGTTGGCGGGGGCGGCTGATGCGCTGGGCGGGGTCTTCGATCATTTCTTTCCATTGTCCGATCCATCCCACAGTGCGGGCCATGGCAAACAGCACCGTAAACATGGACACGGGAAAACCCATGGCCTTTAGAATGATTCCCGAATAGAAATCCACGTTGGGATAGAGTTTTTTCTCGATGAAATAGGGGTCTTCCAGGGCGATGCGCTCCAACTCCATGGCCAGTTTCAGCTGTTCATTGTCCCCA
>JBJTVN010000169.1:0-4224 GCA_046081225.1 Alphaproteobacteria bacterium | reverse complement strand
TTTTTGTATTGCTTTTGCATCCGTGCTAAGCTTACGTTTAAACTCTCTATGCTTGGATTCAGAATTAAAAACCTTGAGCGATAGCGCATCTACTTTTAAGTTTAATAAGTCTTCAGTGGTTTGTTTCATCTAAATTATCCTTTCCATCAACCGCTGCTTTTGGGCATTCAACGAATACCCCTCTTCTTGGTCTTTACTGGACACACGGGCGAGGATGATGGCTTTCATGGCTGTATTCCTTCTTTATCGTACATTCATGGACTGTATCGAATAATAATGATAATGGCACCACAATAGATTTAACCCTAATACAAATAAGCTTGATATGGATCAATAAATCAATTTGCGATGCTTGGCCCCCAAATACTGAGGCTCAGGAAACGTTATGGCCCCAAATTCAGCCCCTTGTGCATATCCATCCAAAAGAGGAAGGAGGCCCCTCACACCAAAACCTTGCCCTCTTCGGATATGGTGTCGTTTTCATCGCCGCTGGCCAAGATCATTTCGTTATGGGCGGCACCGCTGGGGATCATGGGGTAACAGTTTTCTTTGGGGTCCACACACACATCCACAATGACAGGGCGTTTGACGGACAGCATTTCGGTGATGGTGTCATCCACCTTGGCGGGATCCTCAACGCGCAGACCCACGGCACCAAAGGCCTCGGCCAGCCGGACAAAATCCGGCAGGGATTCGGAATAACTTTCGGAATACCGGCCGCCGTGTAACAATTCCTGCCACTGGCGCACCATGCCCATCCAGCGGTTGTTGATGATGAAAATCTTCACAGGCAGGCGATACTGCGCCAAGGTCGCCATTTCCTGAATGTTCATCAGGATAGAGGCCTCGCCCGCAATATCAATAACATATGCATCCGGATGGGCAATCTGCACCCCCATAGCCGCCGGCAGTCCATACCCCATGGTGCCCAGCCCGCCCGAGGTCATCCAGCGGTTGGGGTGTTTAAAATCATAATGCTGGGCGGCCCACATCTGGTGCTGGCCCACCTCTGTGGTGATATAGGTTTCGTGGTTTTCTGTCAGGGCGCACAGGCGGGAAATGGCGTACTGGGGCTTGATTACGCTGCCGTTTTGGGTAAAGGCGAGGGAGTTTTTCTCCCGCCACTGGGCAATCTGCATCCACCATGCATCCAGCGAAAGTTTATAGCCCCGCTGGTGCCACACATCCAAAAAATCCTCCATCACATGGGCCACATCCCCGATGATGGGACGGTGAACCATAACATTTTTGTTGATAGAGGACGCATCAATATCAATATGAATCTTTTTGGATTTCGGCGAAAAGGCCGCCACACGGCCCGTCACCCGATCATCAAAACGGGATCCGCATGCCAGCATCACGTCACAAGCGTGCATGGCCATGTTGGCCTCGTAGGTGCCGTGCATGCCCAGCATGCCTAAAAACTGGGGATCTCCCGCTGGATAGGCCCCCAGCCCCATCAGGGTTAGGGTGCATGGCATTCCTGTTTCCTGAACAAAGGTACGCACCAACTGCGAGGCCCGCGGCCCCGAATTGATAATCCCGCCCCCCCCGTATAAAATGGGGCGGGTGCTGGCGGCCAGCATTTCCGCCGCCGCCTCAATATCCCTGCGCGGCGCCCGCAGGGTGGGGCTGTAGCTTTTGGGTTTGGCATTTTCCTTTTGCACATAGGCCGCAGGGGCAAACTGGATATCCTTGGGCAAATCCACCACCACAGGCCCCGGACGGCCATGGGTGGCCACATAGATGGCTTCGTGCATAACGCGGGCAATCTGGTTGGGATCTTTCACCAGGTAATTGTGTTTGGTACAGGCGCGGGTGATGCCTGTGGTGTCGGCCTCTTGAAAGGCATCCGTTCCAATCAAAAAAGTGGGAACCTGCCCCGTGATGCACAACACGGGCACACTGTCCATCAGGGCATCGGTTAATCCCGTCACCGCGTTGGTGGCCCCAGGGCCCGAAGTGACCAGAACCACGCCCAGTTTTCCGGTGGACCGTGCGTATCCCTCTGCTGCGTGGACCGCCGCCTGTTCATGACGCACCAAGATATGACGGATGCGGTCCTGTTTGAACAGGGCATCATAAATGGGCAGAACGGCCCCGCCAGGATAGCCAAAAATGACCTCCACCCCATGATCCACCAAGACCTTTAGGACCGTTTCCGCCCCATTGGCATCAGGAAAGAACGAAGGATCGGAAGGGGTATTCATCATAAAGCAATCAAAGCATGTCTTTGAGATAAGAAAGGAAATAATCCTATCATAAGGACAAGAGGCGTGCAAAAAGATTGTAGCAAAATATTGTGTTCCTGTTGAAGATGGCCAAATGAGTCTTCAATAACATACAACTGAATAGTTAAGTGTTGATCTGGCCTATGACGACCCTCCCTATCCGAAGAGGGCAATGTTTTGGTGTGAGGGGCCTCCTTTCTCTTTTGGATGGATATACACAAGGGGCTGAATTTGGGGCCATAATGTTTCCTGAACCCCAGTATTAGGGGCCAAACATCACAACCTCACGGGCCGGCAAGGGCTCTGTTTCAGGAAGTGGGGAGTGTCTGCTGATCGGGGTGCAGCAGGGGAGGACAGAAGACAGAAGATTTTTTTCCGTTCTCCGTCCTCCGTCCTCCATCCTCCCTACTCCCCATACCCCACGGCCTGACGTTTTTCCGTTTCGCTTAAAAAGTCTGCGGCGGTGATGCGGGACCACAGGTCTTCTCGGCGGGGGGACAGGGCGGAGATTTTGTCCTCGTCATAGGACAAAACCAACGTGGGATCAAACAGATGCACGATGCTTTGTTCCACAGAGGCCAGCAGGTTGATCAGCAAGGGCAGGATGGTTTGCTCCCACAGGGCCAGACGGGCCTCTTTCTGGTTGCTGTAGGTATTGTCCCCAGGAATCCCCAGCAGCATGGGGGGATACCCAAAGGCCAAGGCAATCTCCCGCGCCGCGCTGTGTTTCATGTTCAGGAAATCCATATCCCGCGGCGAAATCATCATATCCGTCCAGCGCAGGCCGCCCTCTAATAACAAAGGCCGCCCTGCGGTGGCCGCGCCGGTATAATTATCCTCGAACTGATCCCGCAGGCGGGTGAATTGTTCCGCGCTCAGGGATCCACTGGCGTTTTTGTCGGGGTCCACCGTTAAAATGCCGCTGGGGCGACACCCGTTTTGCAACAAAGCCTGATTCCACGCACAGGCCGTGTTGTATTGATCGATGGCATCCCGGGCAACCTCCAGCGGGCCCATACCGTACCAATCGTTGACGGGGCTGGGCAATTTGATGTGCACAATGGGTCCGGCCCCTGTGGTGGCATCCGTGGCCCATCGTTTTTTCTTGGCTCCCACGGTGTATTCATACCCCGCAGGAACGCCGTGTTCCCCCACAATGACCTTCATCCGATCCGCCCGCAGCAACCAAAGCTCGCTGGGGCGATGGCCCTGTCCGATCATTTCCAAATAGGCATTGCCCGTGGCCAGCAGGGACGTTACCACCCCTTCCCAAAACAACCCCTGAGATTCCGCCGGATTCGGGTGCCGCAGCAACGACAGGGCAGGGTGGTCCACCACCTCGCGCCCGTCCTGATACAGCAAAAACGGCACATTGGCCACATTCACCGCAATGTCCCGCATACAGCGATAGGCAATGCCGTTGCGGGCATACCCCTCGCGAATCAAGCATTCATAATTTTTCGGGGTCCACGCGGGCTTACCCAGCGAAAACGGCGCAACTAAGGCCCCCACACTGCTGGCCTTTTTGCCAGAGGCAGGGGAAAATAAAGATTTGAAAAATGACATGACTATAGGTTCCTTTTGATGAGGTTAAAAAAATGGGGGGTGGAATCCGGAAGACAGAGGACGGAAGACAGAGGACAGAAGATTTTTTTTCTGTCCTCCGCATTCCCTACGCTGAAAGATCGGGCAGGGGGGGGTGCGGCACGGCCCCAGGGGCTTTGGTGTCTTGCAGGATGCCGTGGATGCTTAAATCCTCATCCACATCCGGCCAGTGGATGCCCATGGGCATGATTGTGTAATATTAGCGTTGTTCAGGGGTGGCATTCAACAAACGGGGATAATGCCACAAAGGCGTGCGAATTTCCTGCCCGCCAGAGAGGGTGACGATGAGGTGGTTTTGGTTGCAGTCAACGTGGGTGATGGTGGGGGATGCTATCGAGCCCCTTGCAAAATTCCCGATGCGTGAGGTGGGATAGGGGTATTTTTCTTG